>CAXNGP010000016.1:0-13572 GCA_964201845.1 Pirellulales bacterium | reverse complement strand
GACCAACGGTCTGCGCATCTGGCAACGGAGCATGCCGATCGGCGGGTCGAGCTTCACGAAGGCACTGGTCCAGGACCTGAAATACACCTTCGCCAAGGCGGAGAAGGAAAAGCGCAACGCCGTGCGGGCCGCCGACCCCAGGGCCGTGTTCAAGGCGATGAAGCCGGTCTTCAACCAGTTTGCCTCGGAACTGCAGCGGTCGCTCAACTACTTCACCGGCACCGACCGTTCCGCCAAGATCGGCAAAGTCTTGCTGCTCGGCAACGCGGCCAAGCTCCGCGGCCTCAGCGATTTCGTGGCCAAGCAGCTGCAGCTCGACGTCCATCGGCTCGAGTCGTTTGCCGCCCTCGAGGGGCCGGCGGTTTCGTCGCCGGTGTTCCGCGACAGTCGGATGAGTTTCGGCACGGCCTACGGGCTCGCCCTCCAGGCGGCCAAGGCGGCGAGCATCAAGACCAGCCTCCTCCCGCGGGAGATCGCCCTGGACCGGATGATCGCCGCCAAGCGGCCCTGGGCGGTGGCGGCGATGCTGGCCCTGATGGCCGCGGGGCTGGCCAACTTCTCCGGCTGGTTCGCCTCGGCCGCGAGCTACGATCCGGCCGCCTACCGCAACGCCTTCGCGGCTTCGGAGAATGTGAAATCGCAGTCGGCGGCGGCGAAGGCCGCCGTGGAGGAGGCCGAGCAGCGGCTCCGCGACACGATCGCTTGGGAGCGGTATCTCGTCGAAGTGTACGATCGGCGATTCCAGTCGCTCGATCTCGTTCGCGCCGTCACCGGGCTGCTTCCCCGGGACGAAGCCGATGCCAATCCGGAGAACCCGGCCGACCGCAAGGAGATCCACGTCGATTCGCTCGACGTGGAATACGCGCCGGACCTGGCGGTCTGGTTCCAGGGGATCGAACGGGACTGGGAGCGCACACTCGCAGCCGCCGGCAAGGCTCCCGGTGGCCCGGTGCCGCCGGCGCCGGCCGATGGTCAGCCGCCGGCCGATGGTCAACCGCCGGCCGATGCCGCTGCCGCCGGAGATCCTGCCGTGCCGGGCGGGGAGGATCCGGCCGCGGCCAAGCCGGTCGGCCCGTCCGGCCCCGGCTGGGTGGTGCAGATCGTCGGCCACCACTTCCATAATGAAGACCGTCACAAGCCGCTCGAGGGCGAGCAGTTCGTCCGCGAGACTCTCGTGCGGGGGCTGCTTGGCGACCTGGGGCCCGTCTCGGTATCCGCCGGGGCCAAGGCCGGCGAGCAGGTGCCGGTGGCCGAGCTCGGGATCGGCTTCCCCGTCATCGTTCAGCGCACGCCGGTCACGAAGGTGAAGGTGAGCACCTCGCAAGCGGTCGGCGGTCTCGGCGACGCCGCCGCCGGGCGGGGCCCAGCCACCGGCCAACCGGAAGAGGAGCAGTTTCTCCAGCTCAAGCAATACGCCTTCGTGCTCCAGTTCGCGTGGCAACCCAAGTCTCCGGGCAGTCTGCGGCCGCCCGTGGAGCCACCCCCTGCCGACGCCGGCTTCACACCCTGATTCCGAAAGGCAGCCAGCCGTGCCCCTGCTTCCCGATTCGCTCCGACAGCAGCTCGCTCCGGTCATCAAGCACCACTTCTGGATTCTCGCGGTCATCATGCCCCTGCTGCTGGTGCCGGCGCTGTTGATGGTCGCAGGGCAACTCAAGGCGACCATCGACCGCGAGAAGGCCACGATCGACAGCCACGTCTCGGCACTCAATGCCGTGCGCGGCGAGCCGGACCATCCCAACGACACCTGGGTGAAGACGTTCGACGGCCGTGCCGAAGCGGTTCGCAAAGAACTCCTTCAGGAATGGCAGGGGCTGTGGGAGGGCCAGGCGTCGCTGCGGACGTGGCCCGCGGCGCTGGGCCCCGACTTTTTGGTCTCGGTTCAGGACGTGGCCTCCGGAAAGCGGCCCGATCTGCAGTTTCGCGACCTGCAGCGGTATCAAAACACGGTTCCCGATATCGTGCGGCAGCTTCCCGAGCGGATGGGCTGCACCGAGATGATGGGAGCCGCGGACGGCGAGGGCGGCCCCGAGGGAATCCGGCGTGACAGCAGTTTCCTGCCGGGGGGCGGCCCTGGCGCCGAGGAGGACAGCGCCGATGCCTCCCAGCAACTCACGCCGCTGGAATGGAAGCCCGAGGACCAAAAACGGCTCTTCAAGACGTTTGCCTGGGACAAGGCTCCCACGACGACTCAGGTCCTGCTCGCTCAGGAGGAACTCTGGGTCTACGGCCTGTTCTGCGACACCATCAACCGCATGAACAAGGGCGCAAAAGGAGCGTACGAAGCTTCGATCACCCAAGTTGAAGAACTGGCCGTGGGCTATCCGGCCGCTGAGGAGAAGCCCGGCGGCCGGGGTTCAGGCCGCATCCTCGGGCTGCGGGACGCGGCCGCCGGTCCGGCCGCCGATACCGGCCTGCCGCCGGATCCCACCATGGAGTCGAGCCGCGCGGGTGCCATGGGAGCCGAGGGGCGGCCGCCGCATCCGCGGTTCACAGACTCCGGCGGTGCCGGGGATGGCTTCGGGGGCCGTGGCGGATTCGCTGGCCCTGCAGTGCCCAGCCCAGAGGCGGTCGGTGCGGCGGGGGGCGTCGCGGCGGGCGGCGGTGAGCCTGGAACTGATGCGCCCGCGACGTCACCCGACGACATGCTGAAGCAGTGGATCTACGTCGACTTCACCGGCAAGCCGCTGATGGCCCCCGAGTTGGCGACGGCTCCAGACGCCCAGATGGTGCACTTGATGCCTTTCGTCCTGCGGGTGACGGTCGACCAGCGACAGGTCGATCGCCTGCTCACCGAGTTGGCGTCCAGCCCGGTCCCGATCGACGTGCGTCAGGTGCGGGTCAACCCGCTGGGCGGAGCGGGTGTGTTCAGCGCTGGCGGTGGTGGCTTGACGCAGCCAAGGGGCGGGGGCGAAGGCGGCTTGGCCGCTCCCGGTGATCGACGCCGGCGTCCCTTCGATGTGACGCTCGAACTGCGGGGCACGGTCGGACTGGCCACTCCGCCCAACCCGTCGGCCCTTGGTGCGGCCTCTCCGGCTGCCGATCCGGCCGCAGGAGGAGGAGCATGAAGAAGCCGAAGGTCTCCTTCAGCCCCGCGGCGATCGGTGCTTTCTTCGTGAACCATGTGGAGAAGGTGGTGTTCGCCGCCGTCGGGGCGTTCGCCTTGCTGCTGGCATGGTGGGGCATCGACGCCCTCCGAACGCAGGCGGTCAAGCCGGATCGCAAGCCCGATGCGGTCGCCAGCCTCGCCTCGCAGGCGACCGGGAACATCGGTAGCGTCAGCAAGGTGCCACCCGAGCGTCTGCCCAACCGCAACCCGCTTCCGCCGGTGATCGACCCGTGGCGTCCCCAGCAGGTAAAGATCACCGCAGCACCGTCGTCGGCGACGCTGCTCGACCGGCCGCTGTTCACCGAGCTCTCGAAGCGGACCAAGCCCGACGTGTTTGCCATCGAGGATGTGCGCGCCGTTGCGGGCATCGCCGTGCTGCCCGATCCGGCGGCGCAGGCCGGCGGTCCGGCATTCGCCCCGCGGCAACCTGACTTGGCCCCGCCGCCGCAGGAAGATCCGCGTCGGCAGCCGCCCCGGGGACGGCCGCCGCGTGGCCGCGAGCCGGCGGGCGAAGGCTCGCCCTTCGGTCTCCAAGGAGGACTGACACCGGAGCTGAATCCGGCCGCCGCCGCGCCGCAGCAGCCGGGCACGATCACCCCCTTCGTGGTCGTGACCGGCCTGATCCCCACCCTGAAGCAGCAACAGGAGTTCGAACGGCGGTTTGGGTCGGCGAGTTTCCGCGAGCCGCGGCGGGATCGCCCGCAATGGGCCGTCTATCTGGTCGAGCGATCGCGGGTGGCGCCAGGCGGGACGCCGCGCTGGGAGAAGCTCGAGGTGAAGGATGCCGCTCGCCCCGATGCCGGCGGCAGGATCGGCGCAGGAGAAATGCCTGGGGCCGCCGGGGCACCCGGCCAGCAGCCCATGCAGCAGGAAACGCTGCCGCCCGCTTTCTTTCTGCAGCCGGAGGACTCGGCCGTCAGTTACGCGGCGCCTCTGCCTCAGCGAATCGACGAGCCGTGGGGTGGGGCCGGCGTGCACCCGTGGTTTCTGCCCAAGATCGAGGAGTTCCTCCGAGCCGGCGCCCAGGAATCGAAGCCGAAGGAAAAGGAGTTGGAAACGGTCACGCTGGCCGACCTTGTCGAAGACGCCAAGACACGCGCCGGCAAGGAACTGCGACTGAAGGCCGTCTCGCTCGAGCCGGATCCCGAACGACAGCGGGATGTCGGTCTCTACAAGTTTGAAGTGACGGCGGCAAAACCGGCCGCTGAGGTGGCGATCGCCACGATCGGCGTGGCCGCCAAGCCCGTGTTCGCGGTGTCGGAGCAGTGGGCCCGCCAACTGGAGATCGACGGAACGACGGCAGCATCGCGGCCCTCGAACCTGTTGTGTCGTGTCGACCTCGTCGGCAAGACGCCGGTGGTCCGAATCCTCGAGATCGAGCTGCTCGACGAGCAGGGCGACGTCAGCGAAACCCTCACGGAACCCGCGCCCCAGCCTGTCGCTGCCGGTGAGGGGATGGTGCCGGGCGCCGGCCTGCCCATGGGTGGCGAGTTCGGCCAACCGGTGGCGGGAACCGATAACCGGCTGTTTCGTTTCGTCGACACGGCCGTCAAGCCGGGTGAGAGCTACCGCTACCGCATCAGGTTCGCGCTGCGGAATCCCAACGTCGGCCTCGCCAGCCGCCATCTGGCGGATGTGGCGGCCGCCAAGGGGGAGTTTTTGCTGTCGGAATACAGCAATGAGACGCTGCCCGTCCGGGTGCCGGAGCCGGTCGTGCTGATCGCCCGGACGATCGACAAGGACACCCGCAAGAAGATGAAGCTGAAGGGAGAGACCCTCGAGTTGATGATCCTGGCACCGTCGGAGAAGACGGGCAACTACGCCTTGCGGGCGACGGTGACCGACCTCGGCGGCCTGGCCAACGTGTCGCCCGACTTGAACCGCCCGGGTGACGTTCGGTTCTACGGCGAGCCGCTGACCACCGACACTGTTTTGGTCGATGCGCATGGATCGCAGGAGGAGCGGGCCGACATCCGTTCCACCGACCCGCCGGAGCCGCTGGAGATGCTGTTTCTCCGGGAGGACGGTAGTTTCGCGGTCGTGTCGGCGGCCGACGGTGAGCGGCCGATCCGCCGCTATGGCGGGACGCTTTTCAAGCCGGGCACTCAGCTTCCGGATGACGGGCGGCCCGAGCGGCCGGACAAGAGTCGCGAGACTCAGCCCGGTGGCCTCCCTGCGGAAGGTCTTCGCTGAACCTGCCGCCCCACACGCCCTCCCTGGACGCCTTCATGCTCACCCCTCGGACTCGACGCGACCTCGGCCACTTCCTGTGGATCCCCCTGCTCGCCGCGACGTTGGGCTCGCTGCCGCCATCCCCGGGCCTTGCCGCCGACTACGACTCCTGGAGCAAGGTCGAGGGAGCGCAGGAGACCCGTGACTACGGCCAACAGATCCGGGAAGGGAAGTTCGACGCCGCCCAGAAGGCGTTCATCGACGAGACGCTGCTCCCGCAACTCGGCCTCGATGCCAACCGCGCCGCCATCGCGACCGTACGTCAGCGGATCCGCGATGTGGCCTTGCGGGGCGCCGCGAAGAAGGAGGTCGTGGACCAGGGCAATGCGGCCATCCGCGACGGGATGCTTCGCCTGGTGGCCGACAAGGATGCCGAACTGCTCGTGAAGGTCAACGCGATGCTCCTCATTGGGGAGCTTCAGGACCTTGACCGGGCCCCGTGGTCGGGAAGTCTCGCGCCGCTGACCAAGGCGGCCGGAGACGCCACCCTGCCGCTGGCGATCCGGGCGGCCGCCGTGAACGGGCTCGCCCGGCACGTGGCTGCAGCGGGGGCGGGCGGCCCGGCGGCAACCGCCGCGGCGCCGGTCGTGGGAGCGCTCGTGACGTCGCCTCCCGAGGGTGACGCCGCCGCGGTTCGCTGGCTCGTGTCGCGGGCGCTCGACCTGCTCACCCGGGTGCCGGCCCAGCCTCAGACCGTGGCAGCTGCGGCGCGGATGCTCGCCGATGGCAAGTCCGACCTCGACCTGCGGGTCAGGGCCGCCGCCGCCGTGGGCGGCCTCGCCAAGGCCAACTCCGGCGTCGACGCGGCCGCCGCGGTCGCCCAGATCAGGTCGGTGGCGATCACCGCGTTGTCGGCCGACCTCGACGCCGCCAAAGACCGCCGCTTCTTCAAGAAGATGGCCGGTTCCGACCCGCTGGCGGCCGGCGGAGAGCGAGGTGGCCTCACGGTGCCGCCAGCCGCGAACTCGTCAACGCTCGGGCCGGGTGGGTTTTTCGGGGGCCAAGGGCCCGGTGATCTCGCGACCGGCCTCACGCCGGCCATCGTCGACGAGGACGCCGTCCCGACGCTCGCCTGCCGCCGGAACGCTTGGCGGCTGTTCACCCTTGCCGAAGCCATCAAGCCTGCTCGCTCCGGGGCCGGCCTGGCCGGCCTCCTGTCGGGTGCCGCGGCCACCGCCGCGACCGACCTGGCGACCGACCTGCGGGAGTCGGCGATCGATCTCGACAAGCAACCGGACGAGGCCACGCTTGCGGCGGCGCTCGCCAAACTTCAGGAACTTGCCCCAACCGCCGCACCGGCCCCCGGACCCGGCCAACCTGCGGCCACGGGGGCGCCCGCCAAGGAGACCTCGCCATTCGACCAGCCGGCGGGCGGCTCGCCCTTCTGACGAGCCTGGGCGGACCGGTTGCCGCCGCGATCCTCGCGGGATGACCTACCGCTTGATCAACTCGCGGACGGTCATCCCCGACGGGATCATCGGCAGCACGTGCTCCTGGTAGGGCACCTGCACGTCGAGCAGGGCCGGCCCCGGGGCGTCGATCATCCGCCGGAGGGCCGCGTCGAGGTCGGCCTTCTCGCGAATGGTTTCGGCCTGCCAGCCGAAGCCCTTGGCGATCGCCACGAAATCGGGATAGCGCGAATCGGGTGATATGCCGTCGCCCTGGCCGGAGGCCTCGGGGTGATCGACCGGGCCGAGGTAGGTGTGGGCCCGGTTGCCCTTGAAGAACCGGTCTTCCCACTGCACCACCATGCCGAGGTGCTGGTTGTTGAGCAGGAGCACCTTGACCGGGATGTTCTCGGTCTTGCAGGTGGCGAACTCCTGGATGTTCATCAGGATGCTGCCGTCGCCGTCGATGTCGACGACGATCGCGTCGGGGCGGGCGACCTTGGCTCCCATCGCGGCCGGCAGGCCGAAGCCCATCGTGCCCAGGCCGCTCGAGGAGAGCCACGTCCGCGGCTGGCGAAACTTGTAGAACTGGGCCGCCCACATCTGGTGCTGGCCCACGCCCACCGTGATGATCGTGTCGCGGTCGGCCGTCAGCTTCGAGAGGTGGTCGATCGCCTCCTGGGCCAGGATGCCGGGATAGCTCGTGTCGTAGGAGAACGGATCCTCCCGCTTCCAGTCGGCGATCTGGGCATACCAGTCGTCGAGCGGGGCGGCCGGCTTCTCCACGATCTTGTTGAGGGCGTGGAGGGCGTCTTCCACGTCGGCCACGATCGGCACGTGGACCAGCTTGTTCTTGTTGATTTCCGAGGGGTCGATGTCGATGTGGACGATGAAGCCGTGCTGGGCGAACTCGGCCACCTTGCCCGTCACGCGGTCGTCGAACCGCACGCCGACGGCGATCAGGAGGTCGGCCTGATCGACGGCCAGATTCGCGTACACGCTGCCGTGCATGCCGAGCATGTCGAGGCAGCGGGAGTCGTCGGCCGGAAACGCGCCCAGGCCCATCAGCGTCATCGTGACCGGGATGCCGGTCTTGCGGACGAGTTCCCGGAGCTCGTCGGAGGCGTCGCCCGTGATCACGCCACCGCCCGCGTAGATCACCGGCCGCTTGGCCCGCTTGATGGCCGCGGCCACCTGGGCGATCTGCTCGGGCCGCGGCGCCGGCGGCTCGGGGCGGTAGCCGGGAAGGTGGAGCGGGGCCTCGTAGTCGGGCACGATGTTCGTGAGCTGGATGTTCTTCGGCAGGTCGACGAGCACCGGGCCGGGGCGGCCGGTCGTGGCGATGTAGAACGCCTCCCGCATCACGCGGGCGATGTCGTTGGCGTCGGTCACCAGGTAATGGTGCTTGGTGATCCCGCGGCAGACCTCGACGATCGGCGTCTCCTGGAAGGCATCGGTGCCGATCACGCTCGTGCCCACCTGGCCGGTGAGGGCGACCATCGGCACGCTGTCCATCTTCGCGTCGGCGATGGCCGTGACGAGATTGAGGGCGCCGGGGCCGCTCGTGGCCATGCACACACCCGGCTTGCCGGTGACGCGGGCATAGCCCTGGGCGGCGAACCCGCCCCCCTGCTCGTGGCGGGGGAGGATCGTCCGGATCTTGTCGCCATACCGGGTCAGCGACTGGTGGAGCGGCATGCTGGCCCCGCCGGGATAGGCGAAGATCACCTCCACGCCCTGCCGGACGAGCGACTCGACCACCACATCGGCCCCGGAAACGAAGGCGGTGGACGTGGCGGGTCGGGAGGCGGTGGCCATGGCGGGGCTCCGGGAGTGGGTTTTGAAAACCGGGACGATTCAAAAATACACGATTCTCGAGGAAACGCGAAAAGTCCCCCAAAAATTGCAATAATCGGGACGCTTGACCCGCGCAACCGCACGACCGGACGGACGCTTAGCCCGCCTGGCGGACAATCTCGAGCAGCACAGTGGGTTCGCCGACGTCGTCGCCAGCCTTCGCCAGGGGCATGGTGGCTCGATCGGCGGAACCTGGGGATCGGCCTCCGCGCTGGCCGTGGCAGCCGTGCTGCGGACGCAGAGCGGCGGAGCGAAGGACACCGCTCCCCCGTCGGCCGGCACGCTCGTCGTGGTCCTGCCCCACGCGGCCGAGGCCGAGGCCTTCGTCGACGACTTCAGGCTGTTCTCGGACGTGCCCGCCCTGCTGGTGCCGGCCGTCGAGGATCTGGGCGCGGAGCCGAGCGCTGAGGATCCCGTCGAGGCCGAGCGGCTGGCCGTGGTCAAGCGGCTCGCGCTGCCCGACGGCAGCCCGCCGCCACTGGTCGTGACGAGCATCCAGGCGATCCTCGTCCCGCTCGTCGATCCCCGGGCCATCGAAGCGGGCACCCGCCGTCTCGCCGTCGGCGGCACGGTCAACCCCGAGGAACTCGCCGAGTGGCTCGCCACCCGCGGCTGGCGGGCGGCCGACGCCATCGACGCCCCCGGCTGCTTCGCCCGCCGCGGCGGGATCGTGGATCTCTTCGCCGCCGACTGGGACCGGCCCGTGCGGATGGAGCTCGACGGCGACGAGATCGAGTCGCTGCGGTCCTTCGACACGGTCTCCCAGCGGAGCGTGGCCGACCTCGATGCGATCGACCTGACGGCGCTCGCCGCCGAGGCCGGTGCCACGCGACACACGCACCTGGCCGACCTCCTCCCAGCGGGGTCCTGCGTGGTGCTGGTCGAGCCGGGGGAGTGCGCCGAGGAGGCCAAGCGGTTTCATCAGCGGCTCGGCGACATCGCCGGGCTGTTCACGCCCGACGACGTCTTCGCCCGTCTCCACCGGTTCCCGTCGTTGGCCCTGGCGGCGATTCCCCCGTCGAGCCTCGACGCCTCGGCCTCGCTCGCGATCGAGAGCGTGGAGCGGTTCACGGGTGCGCTCGACCGAGTCCGCGAGGAGCTCGAGACGGTGGGCAAGGATCAGGAGGTGTGGGTGGTCTGCCCGAGCGAGGCCGAGGAAGAGCGGCTCGGGGAACTGCTCGCCGACTCCGCGCCGGCCCGAACCAAGCGGCTTCACTTCGCCCGCGGCCGGCTCTCGGGCGGGTTTCGCGTCGTGCCGGAAAAACTCGTGCTGGTCAGCAGCGCCGAGCTCTTCAACCGTGAGGAGGTCTCCACGCGGCCGGCCCGGCAGCGGCTCTCTCGCGCGATCGACACCTTCCTCGACCTGCACGAAGGCGACTACGTCGTGCACGTGGCCCACGGCATCGGCCGCTACCGGGGGCTCAAGCTCCTGGAAAAGCACGGCCGCACCGAGGAGTTTCTGGAGCTCGAGTTCGCCGAGACCACGAAGATCTACGTGCCGGCCTCGGCGATCGAACTGGTGCAGAAGTACGTGGGCGGCACGAAGCTCGCCCCCAAGCTCGCCAAGATCGGCGGCGCGGCCTGGGCCAAGCAGAAGGCGGCGGTCGAGCAGGCGGTGGCCGACATGGCCGCCGACATGCTCCGCCTCCAGGCGACCCGCGCGAGCCGCCCCGGCATCGCCTTCCCGCACGACACGCCCTGGCAGCGGCAGTTCGAGGAGGCGTTTCCCTACGACGAGACGCCCGACCAGCTCACCGCCATCGAGGCGATCCGCGAAGACATGCAGAAGCCGCGACCGATGGATCGGCTGCTCTGCGGCGACGTGGGCTTCGGCAAGACGGAACTCGCGATGCGGGCGGCCTTCAAGGCGGTCGAGGCGGGGATGCAGGTGGCCGTGCTCGTTCCCACCACGGTGCTCTGCGAGCAGCACAAGCGGACCTTCACCGAACGGTTCGCCGAGTTTCCGTTCGTGATCCGCGCGCTCTCCCGGCTCTCGAGCACCAAGGAGGAGCGGGACACGCTCGAGGGCCTGGCCCGCAAGGGCGTCGACCTCGTGATCGGCACCCACCGCCTCGCGGGGGCCGACGTCCACTTCGCTAACCTCGGCCTCGTGGTGGTGGACGAGGAGCAACGCTTCGGCGTGGACGTGAAGGAGCGGCTCAAGGCCCTGCGGGCCAGTGTGGATGTGCTCACGATGACGGCCACGCCGATCCCCCGCACGCTTCACATGTCGATGCTCGGGATTCGAGACATCTCGAACCTGACCACGCCCCCGACCAACCGGCTCCCGGTGGAGACCAAGCCCGCCCGCTGGGACACGTCACTGATCCGGGCCGCGATCGAGCGGGAGCTGGCCCGCGACGGGCAGGTGTTCTTCGTCCACAACCGGATCCACGACATCCACAAGGTGGCCGCGCGGCTGCAGCAGATCGTGCCCGAGGCCTCGATCGGGATCGCCCACGGTCGGCTGAACGAGACCGAGCTCGAGGAGGTGATGGTGGGCTTCGTGCAGGGCAAGACCGACATCCTGCTGGCCACCACGATCATCGAGAGCGGCCTCGACATCCCCCGGGCCAACACGATCTTCATCGACGAGGCCGACCAGTACGGCCTGGCCGACCTCCATCAGCTCCGCGGCCGCGTGGGCCGGTCGCACCACCGCGCCTGGTGCTATCTGCTCGTGGACGAGGCGACGCGGCTCACCAGCACCGCCGCCAAGCGGCTCCGCGCGATCCAGGAGTTTTCCAGCATGGGGGCGGGGTTCTCGCTGGCGATGCGGGATCTCGAAATCCGCGGCGCGGGCAACCTGCTGGGTACGCAGCAGAGCGGCCACATCGCCACGGTGGGCTACGAGCTGTATTGCCGGCTCTTGGAGACGGCCGTCCGCGGCCTGAAACACATGCCGCCGGCCGAGCCGCCGCCGGTGAACATCGACCTCCCGGGCGAGGCCTGGCTGCCGCGGGACTACGTGCCCGACTTCCGGGCCAAGATCGACGTCTACCGGCGGCTCTCGCGGGCCACGGCGGAGCGGCAGGTGGGGGATCTCGCGGCGGAGCTTGCCGACCGCTTTGGCCCCCTGCCCGACGAGGCCCGTCGGCTGCTCGACTTCACCCGGCTCCGCTGCCGGGCGATCGACCTCGGCATCGACTCGATCACCCGCCATCCGGGCATGATCATGATCGGCCACCACGACCGGGCGCGGATCGACCGGCTCCGGCAGGCGGCGGCCAAGAAGGGCCGCGTGGTGCGGGTGGTCGATCAGAAGACCGCCGTCGCGCCGCTGCACGCCGACACGCTCGCCGACCCCAACAAACTGCTGGCGAGCGTCCGGTCGCTTCTGGAGTTGGGCTGAGCGGAGCGACTGGGGCAGGCCGCGGATCCTCCAGTGGCATTGATCGCCCGGGCATACGGTCGCTTTTCGATGAGCCGAGACTGATTCTCGTTCCAGCCCCCGGCCGGGTCGGCCACGCGAGACAGGCGGAGGGTTGTGGCCGCGGACTGCAGGCGCTATCGTGCCTTGGGGAATCCGGTCGCTTTGACCGTGATTCCGTGCCCCGACCCCCACTCGGAAAACATCCCATGAATCGCCTGCTCGCCGCCGCCAAGGCCCACTACGCCGCCAGGCGTGATGAGTCGATCGCCAACCTCGACGTCTACTTCAACAAGGCGGTGGGCATCGGCGAACACTCCGACCTCCAGGAGGAGATCCGCAAGTGGACCGATGCGCTCGCGTCGGCGGTCGACTCGCTCGAGACGCTCGAACGGTTCTTCACCGACGACGGCAAGCCCAAAAGCTGACGCCCAGCGGCCGACGTGGCCCACGCCGGCGCCAGCCTCGAGTGATCGGTGATCATGGATTCGCGGCTTGTGTCCGCGGGAGCACCCGGTGCACGGGCTGATCCTTGCCCTTCGCGGTGATCGGCGGCACCGGTTCGATCACGAACGTGGCCGGCACGATCCGGGCCCGGGTGGGTTCATCGATCAGGATCTCCCCCGGTCCGGCCGCCAAGCAGATCCGGCTGGCCCCGTTGGTGGTGTCGCCGATCACGGCGTACTGGATGTAACGGTCGGTGCCGATGGAGCCCGCCGCCGCCTGCCTGAACGCGATGCCGATGTGGATCTTGATGGGTGGATCGCCCCGCGGGCCGTTGGACCCGTTCAGACGCTCCACGGCAGCCTGCATCTCCAGCGCTGCCGCCACCGCCCGCTCCGTGTCGTCAGGCCGTCCTTGCGCCGAATCACAAGCTGAGGCGGGCCGTCACGGCGCTCGCCATCGGCAACATCGGCAAGCGGCGGGAGAACGCTGCCGGCAGGCATGCGGGCAATACGCATGCCGCAGAAGGCTGCTGCGACACTCAGACAAAGCCCCGCTCGCACGACACGTCCCGGATCGCCTGGGCGAAGCTCCTGGCCCGGGTGGGGGAGGAGTTTCCGCTTGAGTGCCCAGCGTGCGGCGGCGACATCCGGCTGATCGCGTTCATCACGGAGCCGGAGCCGATCCGGAAGATCCTCACACACGTGGGTGAACCACTCGAGCCGTCTCCCCTCTCTCCCGCTCGAGGCCCGCCCACCGACTGGGGCGAACTCGTGCAGGTCCATGACGACCGCCACGTCTTTCAAGCCTCGCCTGACGAACTACCCGCAATCGATATTCACAGCCTCTGAGCGGTGCCGGACGCGAGCCGTCGAAGCCCCGGGAACGGCGAACTGAGACGCGGTCTGCGCCGACGCGAGAAAAACGCCACCGCAGCGGGTGCGACGCGTTTCCAGAAACCCGCTCCGGACGCCCGGGCCGCTCCTCCCGAGGCTCACGAGTCGCTCATCGGCCGGAAGACCGTTGAGGAAGTGCCATTGACCGGGCTACCCCTCGAAAGCTCCTCGCCAAGTACGCCCAAGGTAGCCACACCCAAACCCCGAGTGCAACCAGACCGAACAACATCCAGCGTGGCAGGTGGAGCAGCAGACGGGCTGCGAGGTGGAAGAGAT
>CAXNGP010000015.1:0-13643 GCA_964201845.1 Pirellulales bacterium | reverse complement strand
AGTTCACGGGCTTCGAGGTGAGCGAGGCCGACGTGCTCGCCGCGCCGGGCGGCGGCGACGGGATGCCGATCGTCTGGCACGGGCTCAACCGCGGCCGCACCACGCTCGCAGCCCAGGCCGCCGGCACGCTCCGGCTCCTGCTCGCGCACGCGGCGGAGCATGCGCTGCGGCGCACGACCTGGGGCCGGCCGATCGCCACCCGCGAACTCGTGCAGGGACGCCTGGGCCGGATCGTGGCCGCGATCGGGGCCTGCGATGCGGTCGCCGCGTGGGCGGCGGCGGCGGTCGATGCCGGTGGCGGCGAGTGGGAGGCGATCACGGCCAAGGTGGTGGCCAGCACGTGCGTGCGTGAGGCGGCGATGGACGCGTTGGGCATCCACGGCGGCCGGGCCTTCCTCGTCGGCCATCCGCTGGGCGACTCGCTCCACGACCACTTCGCCGTCGGCGTCTACGAGGGGGAAAGCGACCTGCTCGGCCTCGCGCTGTTTCGCGGCCTGGCGAAGGGACACCCGGTAGCGGCGATCGGCCGCGACGCGGGCCGTCTGCGGCGGGCCGCGGGCTGGCTCGCCTGGCGGGCCGGGGCCTGGGCCCGCTCGGCCTTCCGCGGCGACGCGGCGATCCGGGAGGCGATTCTGGACCGCGGGCTTCGGTCTCACGCGCTCGCCGCCCGGCGGGGGTTGGCGAAGGCGGCCATCGCCATCGACCGGGCCATCCGCCGGCACGGCCGCGGTCTGGCTGATCGGCAGCTCGAGATCGGCGTGCTGTCGGCGACCGTCCGCGACCTGGCCAGCGTCCTGGTCGTGGCCCACCATGCCGACGCGTCGGGAGACGACGCGGCCGTGACGGCGGCCGAAGTCTGGTGCCGGCTGGCCCTGGCGCGGGCGGGCGGCCGACGGCCGCGGCCGCAGGATCTCGCTGCCCTGGCCGCCCTGGGGGCGGCCGCAACCGGTGGCTGGCCCGACCGTTAAACTAACTCCGGTCGTCTTGGCCGGTTCATCCTTTTCCGGAGGCAGGTTCAATGGCTCACTCGTTCGCATGGCGTCTGGTGTCCGCGGTGGTCGTCTGCTGCTGCTTTTCGTCGGCCTTCGCGGCCGAGGGCGACAAGAAGCGGCCCGATCCCGAGCAGATCTTCAAGCGGAAAGACGCCGACGCCGACGGTGCCCTCTCGCTCGAGGAATACAAGAAGGGCATGCCGGAAAAGGCCCTCGCCAAGGCCGACGACCGGTTCAAGAAGCTCGACACGAGCGGCGACGGCAAGCTCTCGCTGGACGAGTTCAAGGCCGGGATGAAGCCCAAGGGCTGAGCAGCGGCGAACGCTTGCCCGGCGGCCCGATGCGGGAGTAGGCTTCTCGACACGGGCTGGTCTGATGGCGTCGGTCGCCTGCGATGGTCCGGCTCCGTGGGGGCTTGCGCATGCCGCGCCGGGTTTTGCAGCGACAGCGGATGTGGGCGTCGGGCATGACGCTCGTCGAATTGCTGGTCGTGATCGCGATCATCGCGCTGTTGATGGCGCTGTTGCTGCCGGCCGTGCAGGCGGTGCGCGAGTCGTCCCGCCGGGTGCGGTGCAGCAACAACTTGAAGCAGATCGGCTCGGCGACCCAGTCGCACCTCCAGGCCTGGCAGACCTTCCCCAGCGCCGGCTGGTGCTGGGGGAACGGCCCCGATCCCAATGCCGGCTACCGCGAGGAGCAGCCCGGCAGCTGGATCTACAACCTGCTCGCCTACATGGAGCTCACGGGCCTTCGAAACATGGGGGCCAGCCTGACCGGCGCGGCCCGCAATTCGGAAGTGCGGAAGGTCATCGAGATCCCCATGCCGAGCATCTCGTGCGCGAGCCGGCGCCAGAAGGCCGTGCCCCAATCCTTCGTGCACAGCGGCTGCTTCGTGGGACTCGAGCGGCCGGCCTTCATCTCCCCGACCGACTATGCCGGCAACGCGGGATCGATCAACGTGGCGGTTCCCGGGATCAACGGCAGTGCCGATGGATACCCCACATACAACCTTCCCGAGTCGAACCGGGAGCAGATCTGGGTCCAGTCGGGCGGCTACCCGATCCATGTGCCGGGAGTGAATGACGGCCGCCGGATCAACGGCGTGATCGGGATCCTCGGTCGCGTCAAGCAAGACGACGTGCCCGACGGCCACGCCACCACGCTCCTCGCCGGCGAGCGGCGGATGTGGCCGGAGGGCTATAGCGGCAGTTACTGCGAGAACGACCAGGGCTGGACGGTCGGATTCGACTGGGACACCGTGCGCTGGACGGCCAGTCAGCCCCAGCCCGACTTCACGATCCCGCCGGGCGTCAACCCGGGTTGTCAGAGCATCTTTGGATCCGCCCACCCTGCCGGCTTCGGGGCGGTGTTCTGCGACGGGGCCGTCCGCACGTTTCGCTACGACGTGAACAGCAACGTGTTTCGTGCGCTCGGCAGCCGCAACGCCGGCGACATCGTCTCAGACGCGTATTGAGGCCGGCGCGGGCCTGTCGTCGGTCACTCGCTCCGCACGAGCGCCGGCCACCAACTGCACAGATACCAGGCCCGGGGCGTCGCGAGTTCGGCGAGCGTCGCGAGCGAAACCCCGGCCCCCGGCGACTGGCCGCCGAGCACCTCGTCGAGGAGGGCCTTGGGCTTCGTGTATTTCACGACCCGGGCCGTCTTGTCGTCGAGGCCGGCCAGTTCGACGGCCCGCGTCACGGCGTCCTCCACGAATCCGATCCGGTCGACGAGGCCCGCCTCCTTGGCCTGCTCCGCGGTGAAGATCCGGCCGGTGGCCACCTTGGCGATCGCGGCGTCGTCGAGCTTCGGCCGGCCCCCCTTCACGATCGTCTTGAACCTGGCGAACATTCCGTCGACGAGCGACTGGAGGATCTTCCGCTCCTCCTCGGCCACCTCCGGAGTTCGGTCGCGGGTGGGGCTGAGCATCTGCTTGAGCGGCCCGCTGGCGATCGAGTCGTCGCGGACGGAGAGTTTGTCGAGCGCCGCAGAGACGTCGAAGTGTGGGATGATCACGCCGATCGACCCGGTCAGCGTGGCGGGCTCGGCGTAGATCACGTCGTCGCGGCCGCCGTTGGCCATGGCAACGTAGTAGCCGCCGCTGGCCGCCAGGCCCCCCATGCTCACGACCACCGGCAGGTCGCGGTCGGCGAGGAGCTTCGACAGGCGGTTGTGGATCTCGTCGCTGCCGCTGACCGTGCCGCCGGGTGAGTCGACCCGGAGGACGATCGCCTTGACCGCCGGGTCGTCGGCCACGTGGTCGAGTTGCGCGCGGGCGAAGCCGTCGCCCCCCATGATCGCCCCGGCGACGGTCACGATCGCGATCTTGTCGGCGGCCTGCCGCG
The DNA here is from genome assembly GCA_964201845.1 of Pirellulales bacterium. Lineage (GTDB taxonomy): Bacteria > Planctomycetota > Planctomycetia > Pirellulales > UBA1268 > QWPN01. Next base: position 10,306 of record CAXNGP010000015.1, on the reverse strand, counting down.
AGAGGGAGTGGTAGGTTTCGACCACCCGGGCATCCTTCTGGAAATACTGCGAGAAGGCCGCGGCGCTCCCGAGCGCCGAGAGCAGCGACAGCCCCGCCACCGTCCAGGCCAGCCTGGTGCCCCAGCGATTCCAGGCTCCCGCCTGCTCGAGAATCACCCGTGTCGTCCTCTGCTCTTCGATCGCCATGGCTTGCCCTCGTGAGCGCGTCGTGTCGGCGGTGCACCGGCGCCGCCGCCCGTCTGCATCGTACTGCCCGCGGCCCGCCGGCGCGCAGGACGGCATTCCGGTTGTCGAGTTGTCGGGCCGACCGCTACCTTTTGCCGGTTGCGGCCGCCGAGCGCGTGCCGCGCGAGCCAGCCAGAACAGGAGCGACCACGTGTTCGTCTGCGTCAGCACGGAATGCCTGCCCGATATGCCCCTGGCAGCCGCGATGGAGCGGTTGGCGGAGCTCGAGTTCACGGCCGTGGAACTGGACATCCACGAGCACGGTGGCCACCTCCAGCCTGCGGCCGTGGCGGCCGACCCCGAGGCGGCGATCGCGGCCTGCAGCGACCTGCAACGGTTGCGGCCGGTGGCCGTGTCGTTCGCGGCGGCCGAGAGCCCGGCGGTCTACGACCTGTTCGAAGCCTGCTGCCGGCTGGCCAAGTCGCTCGGCGTGGTGACCATGGTCGTCGAGTCGTCGGAACTCGGCACGCCCTTCAACGGCGAGATCGAAAGGCTCCGCAAGCTCGTTGCCATCGCCGCCGGATTCGGCGGCATCGTGGCCGTGAAGACATCGGCCGGCCGGATGACGCAGGATGCCGAGACGACCGCCTCCCTGTGCCGCAACGTGCCCGGCCTCGCCGTCACGCTCGATCCCAGCCACTTCATCTTCGGCACCAAGAAGCCCGCCTCCTGGGAGCCGATCATCAAGTATGTCGCCCACGTGCACCTGCGGGACACCAAGCCCGACGTGGTCCAGGTGCGGATCGGCCAGGGCACCGTCGAGTATGGCAAGCTTGTCAGCCTGCTGCAGCGGGTCAACTACACGCGGGCCCTGTGCGCCCACATGCCGCCGATGGAAGGCGTGGACCAGGTGGCCGAGCTCCGCAAGATGCGGCTCTTGCTCGAGAGCCTGCTTTAGCGCCCGCCGGGCCATCCATGGCCCCGGCGGGCTAGCGGCACTCCGGCCTTCGGCCGCTGCCGCCGGCCGCACTTGCTACACGGCGGCAGTGCCATCCCTGGCCACTGCCGCCTTGCCGGGCCTCCGCCCGGCGGCCGCACCTCCGGGCTGCCGTGTTCGTGCGCGTGGTGGCGCGCGGTACGCGTTCAGCCGAATCTGGCGGAACGGCGCTCGACGTTCCATCTGCCGCACCGTTGGACTGCTCGGGGTTGCCCGTGCCAATCGAGCGGCGTAGGAAACCGAGCGCAGCAGGATTGCGGAGCGAGGTTTCCTCCGAGCGACCGGAGGGCAGGATGCCCGGAGGGAGCGTCCGGCGAGATGGCACGGGCGACCCCGAGCCTGCGTCAACGCTCAGCGGAGCGTGCTCGCGGCGGAGGCTTCGGCGCGGCTGGCCATCTCGGCGTAGTTCCGCGACTGCTCTTCGTCGCCCTGCTCGGCGTGCATCGTGGCCAGGTTGCCGTAGGCCACGGCCAGGGCCCGCTCCTCGAGCTGCCCCTCGTCCACGGCCGTGACCATCAGGTCCACGCCTTGGCGGCTGAGTTCGAGGGCGTCTTCCCGGCGCTCGACCTGCCAGTAGGAGATCGCCATGCTGACGTACGACTCGCCCAGCCGGCCGAGTTCGCCGTCGCGGGCGAAGCGTTCGTTGCCCACCCAGAGCGGCAGGGCCCGGTCGAACCAGGTCACGGCGGTGGCATGATCGCCCCGCTGGAGGCTGTGCAGGATGCCGATTCGGAACATCAGGTCGCCGAGATCCTTCTGCTCGCGGTCCGTGAGCTCGCGCTGTTCGCTGCCCCGCTCCAGGTAGGCGGCGGTGAGCGTGGCGTTGTCGAGCATGTCGGAGGCATCGCCCCGGATCTGGGCGGCGGTGATGGCATCGGAGAGGCCCTCGCCGACGTCCCAGTCGATCTGCCGGCGGCGCCAGGGATCGGCCACCGTGTCGCCCATGCGGTCGCGGAGCTCGAGCATCCGCTTGACCCAGGGGAGCGGCTCGATCGATTCGGTGGAGCCGGCCGCCACGGCCAGCGCGCCGCGGCAGAGTTGGAGCTCGAGCACCTGACGCTTCGACTCGTCACCGGAGAACTCCTTCACCAGGGTCTCGCTGCGGACGATCCACTTGGGGATGACGCGGCTCTTCTGCTGCCAGGTGCCTTCGGCGATCGCCAGGGCGGTTCCCAGATGGGCATCGAGAAGGATCTCGCGGACGGGGCCCTCGAACCGCGAGTTCGGCTTGGCCAGGAGCGGAGCGGCGAACTTGATGGCCGCGGTGAAGTGCTCGACGGCGGCGCGGTGGTCGGGAGCCTTGCCCGCCAGGGCTACGCGGCCGAGCAGCCGGGAAGCCTGGGCGGCGATCAGCGGCTGCTGCTCCGGGCCGGCCTGCACGCGTTCGATGATCGTGCGGGCCTCCGCGGGGCGATCGAGCGCCAGCAGCACGGAGGCGTGCCGGAGTCGGACCAAGGGGGAGTCGGGGTCGAGCCGGGCCAGTGCCTCGGCGTGGGCGAGTGCTTCCGTCCAGCGGCCCTGGCTGCTGGACATCGCCAGCAGCATGCGGTGCGCGCGGACGTGATCCGGGTCGATCTGGAGGGCGTACTGGAGGTCAGCCAGGGCATACGCCGAGCAGGAGTCGAGCTCCTCTTCGGCCCGCAGCACGAAGGCGTCGGGGTCGAGTGGCTCGATCAGGATCGCCGTGGCCTGGCGGGTGCCGGGCTCGAGGCTGAGGATCACGCCCCGCTCGGGGTAGACCTCGCCGATGACTTCGTTCTGCTGGTCGCGGATGTCGACGGTCCGCAGGTCGGCAATCTCGAGTTGGCGGGCGAGATCCGCGACGGCCATCGGCTCGGCGAGTTTGATCCGGATCGTGGCGACGGTGTCGCCCTTGAAGCTCGCTTCCACGCGATCGAACGGGGCGATCTTCCACGTGGCCACGCCCTCGGCGTCGCCTTCCACGACCGGCTCTCGGGGCCCCCAGGTGGCGTCGAGTTCGGCCCGCGTCGTCTTGCCGGGGAGGGCGCCGCGGAAGCTGGCCGGATCGATCGAGAGCGTCGGCATCTCGTCGGGCGTGACGGCGACCGGGGCGTTGACCGTCGGCTTCGCGGGTTCCGCGGTGGGCGGGGCCGCCTCGGCCGGGGCGTCGGTCGGGTCCGCGTCGGCCTGCGGGGTGACCGCGATCGGCTTGGGGAGCGAGGCAACCCGCTCGGAGATCCAGCGACGGAATCCGCTTGCCGGCGCGGCGGGCTTCGGGGGTGCCTGCGTGGCTGCGGTCGGGGTGACCGCCGCGGCCTGGGGGACCGCCGCGGCCTGGGGGACCGCCGCGGCTTGGGTGACCGTCGCCGCCGTCGGGGACGGGGGCCGAGGATCGTTCCAGTCGGCGACCTGGCGAACCCGCGGTGCCGCGGTCTCGGCGCCGCCGGCTGGCACCACGGCGGCCGCGGCGCCGTCGGTCGCGGTTTCCTGCGGTTGGGCGGCCGGGGTGTCGTCACGAAGCGACTGCAGCCAGCCCGGAAGCTGCAGGGTGGCAGGAGCGTTGGCCTGTTCCCTGTCCGCGGCATGGAGGCGACCGGCGATCATGATCGCCAGAAAGAGCGGCAGGAGGGGGCGCGACATCAAGTACCGCAGCGTGGCCACGAGGCATCTCCTTGGTCGGTCATGGCGGAAGCCCGTGGCCCCAAGGCCCCGAGCGGCGGGGACACTAGAGGCTGCCGGCGGGCCAGTCCAGACCAGACCCTCCGGGAAGCGGGGGGGCCTTCGACGCCGGGTGACGGTGGCCCGGACTCTGCCCAGTTTCGCCATCCTCCCAGCGTGCGGCTCCCGTGCGAGTACCATGGCAACATCCTGTTCGAGGTGGTGATGCTGGATTCCAACCAGGAACAAGCGGCGGCCCACGTCGTCGTCGTGGGTGGCGGCTTGGCCGGTCTGGCCGCCGCCGACGCCGTCAGCGAACGGCAGGGGCCCGGCGCGGCCCGCGTCACGATCCTCGAGCCGTCCCCTCGTCCGGGAGGCGTGCTGGGCACCGTCCGTCAGGATGGCTGGCTCGTCGAGCGTTCGGCGGATTGCTTCCTCGCCGCCCGCCCCGAGGGCATGGCCCTTGTCGAGCGGCTCGGTCTGCACGGCGAACTGGTGGGCGTTGATCCCAGGGTGAGGCGGGCCCTGGTCTGGCACGCCGGCCGCGCGGTGCCGGTGCCGCGAGGCTTCCGGCTGCTGGCCCCCGGGGACGTCTCGGGCATCCTCCACTCGTCGCTTCTGTCACCGGCGGGCCGGCTGCGGGTTCTGGCCGAGCGGTTCGTGCCGCGGCGGACGGCTGGGCCGGAGGAGTCGTTGGAAGCGTTCGCCGTGCGGCGGCTCGGCCGCGAGGCTTTCGAGCGTTTGGTCCAACCGTTGGCGGCGGGGATCTGGACGGCCGACCCCGCACGGCTGGGGATGGCGGCGGCCTGTCCGGAGTTCGTCGCCATGGAGCGGGACCGCGGCAGCCTGTGGGCCGGGGAACGGGCGCGGCTTCGGGAGACCTCGGCGGCCGCCGCGACGGGCGCCCGGTACGGGCAGTTCGTGAGCTTCCTCGGTGGCATGCAGACCCTTACCGACCGGCTGGCGGAGTCCCTCCGCGGTCGCGGGGTGGCGATCCGCGCGGTTCGAGCCGAGCGGCTGACCCGGGTCGGCGATCGCTGGCACGTGCTGACGGATTCGCCCGGCGGCGACGTCCTTGCGGCAGACGCCGTGATCGTCTCCACCCGCACTCCGGCGGCTGCGGTCCTCCTGGCCGGCGTGGACCCCGATCTGGCCGCGGATCTGGCGGGCATCGCCTATGCCGGCTCGGCGATCGTGTCGCTCGGGTTCGCCCGGCACGAGGTGGCCCATCCGCTCGACGCCGCGGGCCTCGTGGTGCCGCGAATCTCCGGTCGGCGAGCCTTGGCGGTGAGCTTCTCAAGCTCGAAGTTTCCGCACCGGGCCCCGGAGGGGTGCGTGCTCGTCCGGGTGTTTCTCGGCGGCGCCCTCGATCCCAAATCGCTCGCGCTCGACGACGGGCAGCTCGTCGACCTCGCCGTCACCGAGGCGGCCGCGTTGATCGGGGCCACGGGCCGGCCCCGTTTCGTCCAGGTCGATCGCTGGGCCCACGCGATGCCCCAGTATCACGTCGGCCACGCCGACCGGGTCGCCCGAATCGAGGCGGCCGTCGCCAGGCACGCGAGGCTCGCGCTGGCCGGCGCCGCCTATCGCGGCGTGGGCATCCCGCAAGTCATCGCCTCAGGCCGAGCGGCGGCCCACAAGATCGCCGGCGAGATCTAAGTCATCGGCCAACGCGAACGCCTCATGCCATCCGGGGCACACGAGTTCAGCATCCGTAGGCCTGGGCGCCCGCCTCCTGCCATCCTGGGCACGCGGGTTCAGCGGCCGTAGGCCTGGGCGCCCACCGACTGCCATCCGGGGCACACGAGTTCAGCGGCCGCAGGCCTGGGCGCCCGCCTCCTGCCATCCGGGGCACGCGGGTTCAGCGGCCGCAGGCCTGGGCGCCCGCCTCCTGCCATCCTGGGCACGCGGGTTCAGCGGCCGCAGGCCCGCTGCAACCCGGGGCATCCGCCCACCACCCCTCTCACCCCACCACCTATTTCTTCTTGGCACCCGCACCCGCAGCCTCGCCCTCGCCCTCCTCCTTGGCCTTCTTCTTTTTCTTCATCGAGAGCTTCGGCACGCGGACCTTCGGCAGGCCGATCGGGCTGCGGCCATCCTGCCACCGCTCCTGCTCCTTGAGCTTGGCGATCCGTTCGGCCCGCGTCAGGACACCGCGGACGCTCGTGCCTCCCTTGCGGACGCGGAGGCTCTTGTCCATGGTCATCGGGCTGTCTCCTGAAGGTGGGGCTTGAGCCGGGTTGCTCGCAGTCATGGCCGCCGTCCAACCGGCGGCCGTTGAGACCCACGAAAATAGGCCGATTCGCCGCCTGCTTCAAGGGGCTGCCGCGTTGCGGCGGGGCTGCGGCTCCGGCCCGACGCTTTCGGGCCTGCCAGAGGCCGCCCCCAAACCGCGGCCGAGCCCACCACGGAGCCTGCCACCGACCTCGCGGCGGAAGCCTGCCGAGCCCGCCTGCCCGCCCCTCACCGCCCCAGCTTGCTGATGGCCCCCAGGAACCGCTCCATGCTCTCGGGGCGAGCGGACGGCTCGGCTGCCAGGCAGGCCATGATCGCGGCGGCCAGGGGAGGAGGGATTTCCGGCCAATGCTGCTCGATGGGGGCTGGCGGCGTGTCGTGGGAGAGCGCCACGTTCCCGGTCTGGCCCCGGGGCCAGGGGGAGGCGAGCGTGCAGATCTCGTAGGCGGTCACACCGAAGGAGAAGATGTCGAGCCGCTTGTCGGCCTGCTTGCGGCGGACCACCTCGGGAGCCATGTAGTTCGGGGTGCCGATCCGGTTGCCCGGCTGGAGGAAGACCGGCTTGTCGGGCACCGTCAGGCCGAAGTCGAAGAGGATGAGCCGCCCGTCGGAGCGGAGCATGAAGTTCCGTGGACAGATGTCGCGGTGCACGAAGCCGGCGTGGTGCACCGCCGAGATCGCCGTGGCGGCCTGCCGGACGAGGTCGAACTTCTGCGCGGGTGAGAGGGCGATCTTCTTGACCGTGAGCAGGGCGTGGAGCAGGGTGCCCTCGACGAACTCCTGGAGCACGAACGGCTCGCCGGTGGTCGACTCGCCCCACTCGAGCGTACGGACGATGTTGGGACCGGTGATCTGCTTGCCGATCTCCCCCTCGCCTGGCTTGCCGAGCCCCTTGTACCGCCCCTCGATCGGCGCGATCTTTTCGCGATCGATGATCTTGAGGCCGCGAACCTCGCCGTCCTGCCGGTCGCGAACCTTGTAGAAGGCCGACATGGTGCCGGAGTTGCTCTCCCGCAGCCGCTCGAATCGCTTCCACAAGTCGACCTGCTTTCTCCCTCCGCCGAACAGCCCTGAGAAGATGCCCATCACGATCGCCCCTGATCCACGAAACCGCACCGTCAAGCAGGCCCGGCCCCTGCCGAGGGCCGACCGTCACGCTTCCTGCTTCAACTTCGCCAGTTCGGCGTGCGCCGCTGCGAGGTCCCGCTCGAGCCGCGGCACCTCGCCGGGATCATCGGGCTGCTGCTTCGCCCCCGCCAGCAGTTGCTGCAGCTTCGCGATCTTCTGATGGAGCACCTCCATCCGCTTCTTGTGCTTTTTGTCCATCGGTCTTCTCCTCGGAGTCCGGCTTCAATTCAGGATCCGTCTTGGCTTCGGGGGCAGTATTTCCTTCGGGGACAGTGGGTCGCGGCGTCTCGCCGGAGGGGCCCCGCCTGGCTCCGCTGCGGGTCGCATCGTCGTCGTCACGACTGCCGCCGGCATTGGCGGCTTTGATGTCGTCGAGATAGGTTCGGGCGTAGGCCTTCACCGGATCAGGCAGGTCGTTCACGCCGGTGTGGAGTTGCCGCATCCATCCCGAGATCAGCACCACCGCCACGCCGAGGCCGACGGTGACCGACAGCCACTGCTTCCGGGCGTCGCGAATCCACTGCGTGCTCGCGCCGCGGCCCACCAGACCGCTCGCCAGATAGAAGACGATCAACGCCAGCAGAAACTTGACGCCGAACAGGGCGTGGTAGCCCGTCTGCCCCATCCAGTCGCCGCCCCAGAGTTCGGGGGCGGCCTTCACTCGCCGCATCAGCAGGACATAGTTGGCCAGGCCGCTGGCCAGGAGGAGCGTGATCGCTCCGATCACCCACGGAAGCCAGCGCCGCCGGACGCCGGCGTGGAGGCGGTCGGCCGTTTCGGCACCCAGGTCCTCGGCGGCGGGAACCAACGCGAAGCGGGCGAACAACAGGCCGCCGAGGGCCACGATCGCGGCCAGCACGTGGGCCCAACGGAGCAGAAGCGTGACGGGATCCATGGGAGGTTGTTCCGGGGGTGGCTCGGAGGGGATGGCTCGCCCGGGATCGTCCGGAACCGAGCAGCATCGGCGAGGCAGATCGTACCCGATTCGACGGGGCCGCCCAGCCACCGCCCCGCGGATCGGCGGCGAGGAGTGGCGACCGACGGACGCTCGCCGTAGAGTTCGGGAATCCGGCTTTCCGGCCGGGTTGCTTCGCTGCCCATACCCCGGTTTCGCCGCATGGATCCTTTGGACGACGATCACCTGCCCGGAGCCAGGCCCCACGAGCGGTGGATGCGGCTGGCCCTCGACGAAGCGCGGGCGGCCGCGGCCGAGGACGAGGTGCCCGTCGGGGCGATCGTGGTCGCCGCGGGCCGGGTGATCGGCAGCGGCCACAACCAACGGGAGCAGCTCGCCGATCCCACCGCCCACGCGGAGATGATCGCCATCACCCAGGCCGCGGCGAGCCTCGGCTCCTGGCGACTCGAGGGCTGCACGCTGTACGTGACGCTCGAGCCCTGCCCGATGTGCGCGGGGGCCATCCTGCAGGCCCGAGTGCCGGTCGTCGTTTGGGGTGCGCCCGACCCCAAGGCCGGGGCGGTCGAATCGCTCTACCGGTTGTTCGGCGACCCCCGGCTCAATCACCGGGTCGAGCACCTGGGCCACGTGCTGGCCGACGACTGTGGCCGGCTGCTCACGGAGTTCTTCCGCGGCAAGCGGGCGTGAGCCACGGCCGCTCAGCCGCGGCGGTCGAGCGGCACGAACTCGCGGCGGGTCTCGCCCGAGTAGACCTGCCGTGGCCGGCAGATCTTCTGGGTCGGCGACTTGTGCATCTCCATCCAGTGGGCGATCCAACCGGGCAGGCGGCCCATCGCGAACAAGACCGTGAACATCTGCACCGGAATGCCCATCGCCCGGTAGATCACGCCCGAGTAGAAGTCGACGTTGGGGTAGAGCTTCCGCTCGATGAAGTACTCGTCGGCGAGCGCGACCTCCTCGAGCTGCTGGGCGATGTCGAACAGGGGATCGTGCCGCGCGATCTTGGCGAGGAGCTTGTCGCAGGTGGCCTTGATGAGCTTCGCCCGCGGGTCGTAGTTCTTGTAGACCCGGTGGCCGAAGCCCATCAGCCGGAAGCCGGAATCCTTCTTCTTGGCCAGGTCGACGTATTTCTTGACGTCGCCGCCGTCGGCCACGATCCGCTCGAGCATCTCCACGCAGGCCTGATTGGCCCCGCCGTGGAGCGGTCCCCAGAGGGCCGAGATGCCCGCCGAGATGCTGGCGAACAGGTTGGCGTCGCTCGAGCCGACCATCCGAACCGTGCTCGTGGAGCAGTTCTGTTCGTGGTCGGCATGCACGATCAGGAGCATGTCGAGGGCATCGGCGAAGTCGGGGTCGATGTGGTACTCCTCGCAGGGCACCGCGAACATCATCTGCAGGAAGTTCTCACAATAGGAGAGGTCGTTCCGCGGATACATCAGCGGCTGGCCGCACGACTTCTTGTGGCTGTAGGCCGCGATCGTGGGCAGCTTGGCCAACAGCCGGTGAACGCTCACCTCCACCTGGCGCGGATCGCGGACGTCGAGCGAATCCTGGTAGAAGGTCGAGAGCGCGCCCACCACGCTGCCCACGATCGCCATCGGGTGGGCGTCGCGGGGAAAGCCCCCATAGAAGCTCCGCATGTCCTCGTGGATCATGGTGTGGTGGGCGAGTGATGTGCGGAAGGCGTCGAGCTGGGCCGCGGTGGGCAACTCGCCATCCATCAGTAGGTAGGCCACCTCCACGAAGTCGCACTTCTCGGCCAGCACCTCGATGGGGTATCCGCGGTAGCGCAGGATGCCCTGCTCGCCGTCGAGGAACGTGATCGCGCTGGCGGTGGAGCCGGTGTTGACATACCCCTCGTCGAGCGTGATCAGCCCCGTCTGGGCCCGCAGCTTCGCGATGTCGATCGCCCGCTCCCCTTCGGTGCCCATGAAGACCGGCAGTTCGTGCTCGCGGCCGTCGTACGTCAGCCGGGCCATGCCGGCGGCCTGGGTGCCCGGCCAGGGGGGGGTCGACTCGGCGGCGGAGCGGGGGGCGGCCTTGGGGGCGGCGGGGGACATGGCGGGTGGCTCCTTCGGTCGGGCGCGAGCGGCCGGTGAGGCGGGGAATGGGGCGGCCGCCTCCAAGAAGCGGGCAGTTTAGCCGCCGCGCAGGGCCGCGGCAATCAGCCGCGCTCGGGCCGCGGCGTGGGGCGGCGGTCTCGTCAGGGCCGGCCGCCGACGCGCTCGTCAGCGGAGTGCGTTCG
>CAXNGP010000014.1:0-13954 GCA_964201845.1 Pirellulales bacterium | reverse complement strand
CGACGCGCTCGCCGGCCGGGGCCGGTCGGCGGCGGCCTTCGAGCCCTTGCTCGCCGGGGCCGCCCGCAGCCGTGAGCTCGGAGCTGCCGATGTGGAGCCCGATCCGATCGCCGCCCGGGGCCGCTTCGAGGATGCCCGGGCCGCGCTGGCCGAACTCGGCGCGCGGGTCGAGGCCGTCGAGGCGGCCGACGATCGCCGCCGCCGAGCGGTCGAGCGGGTGGCCGAGATCCGGCGCCAGGTGGCTGCCCGCCGCGGCGAGGGCTGGCTGCTGTCTGAGCCGGGCGCCGATCCCGAGGAACTCCTTAACGCCGCCGAGAAGGAGGCGGCGCTGGCCGCCGACCTGCTCGACTCGGCCGACGTCGACACCGCGGCGGCCCATCTCCGCCGCAGCGAAGAGGCGGCCGCGGAGGCCGCCAAGCTGCTCGAGAGCGTGGTCGCGGCGCGGGCCCGGGCCGAGAGCCTGATCGCGACCTTGGCGGCCCGGCTCGAATCGCTGGTCGCCGCCGGCCAGGCGGCGGTCGCCGATCTCGCCGTCCTCGCCGAACGCTACGCCGAGACCGCCTGGGGCGACCTGTCCGACCATCCCGCCGCGGCGGCCGAGGCGGCTCGGCGGGCGCGGGTGCTCCTCGACGAGGGGCGGGCCGCTGCCGACATCGCGCGGCAGTACTACTTCCGCGCCGTCGCCGCCCTCGAGGAGGCCCAGCGGCAGGCCGACTGGGCTGCCGACTGCCTGGGAGCCGTCGTGGCCCGGCGCCGTGAACTCGACGAACTCGTGACCGCCGCCCCCGGCTTGCGGCGGCAGGTGGCCGGCCGCATCGACGCCCTGACGACGCTCCTCGCGTCGCGCCGCACCGACCGGGCCCGCGCCAACGAGCGGTGTCGCGAGGCCCAGCGGCTGGTGGAGACGGGCGACCGGCTGGCCGCCGCCCGCCGTCCCGATCCGCGGCAGGTGGAGCAGGCGATCCGGGCGGCCGACTCCGCCGCCGCCCGCGGCGAGGAGTTCGCCGCCGACGACGAGCGGTTGGCGCGGCAGGCGGCGTCCGATCTCACCGAGGCCGAGGGGCTCGTCCGGCGGGCGGCGGCTTGGTATTCCGAGGGGATCAAGGTCGACGTGCACGGAGTCGAGCAGTCGCTCCAGGACGCCCGCAGCCTGCTCTCCCAGCAGCGGTACGAGGAGTCGATCCGGCTCTCCGGCGAAGCGGCCGAGCGGGCCCGGCTCGCCTATGCCGAAGCCACGGCCGAGGCCGAGCGACGGCGGGCCCGGCGGCTGGCCGAACAGCAGCGGCGGCAGCTCGAAGAGTCGTTCGCCCGCATGAGCCGCGGGGCGGGGCCGTGGGTGATCAGCTTGCCCAGCGGCGGATTCACCGGCCCCAACCCCTGGCGGTCGAGCGGCTCGGCCTCCGGCGGCGGCGGCCGCTCTGCGGGGAGCCGTTGGTCACGAGACGTCGCCGAGGTGCGCTGGTAGCGCCGCCCGACTCAGCGGAGTTCGATCGGCGGGATGTCGAGCCGCCCGATCTCGGCGACCGGCCGAGCTGCCGGCCCACCGGCCACCGGTGGCCTCGGCTCGAGCAGCCGTTCCATCTCGGCGACGCGGCCGCGGACCACCTCCGGCACCCGGCTGCGGATCTCCGGGTCGTCGATTGGGCCGTCGAACACGACTCCACCGGTCGGACTGCTCACGACGAGCCGCGTCTTGTCGCCCCGGCTGAGCCGGATCTCGTAGTCCACGTCCTGTCGCACGAGCGTCTCGTCGGCGAGTCGCCGCAGGCGGCCTTCGGCCGCGGCGGCCGGCGGAGCGGCGGTCGGTGCAGCGGTGGTGGTTCCGGCGGGCCGCACGATCGCCAGCGCCGAGTCGGTCGCCCGCAACTGCCGCCGCGACTGGCGGGTGAAGGGCTGCACCGGCGGATCGGGCTTGCGCCCCAGCGGAATCGCGACCTCGCGGCCGCCGCGCAAGACGGTGCACTCAAGCAGATCGTCGCGCTCGGCCGCTTCGAGCAGGGCGTCGAACTGCTGCGGCAAGACGAGCAACTGGTCGTCGAGCCGGACGAGGACGTCATGCTGCAGGAACCCGGCCGCCTCGGCCGGCGAGCCGCTCGCGACCCGGTCGACGACGAGCCCGGCCCCGCGCTTGAGCGCCAACTGCTGCCGGAGCACGACGGTGGCCCGGGTGAGATTGATCCCCAGGCCGGCGCTGCTGTCGGGCGGGCGGGCGATCTCCGACACCGGCAGCAGATGCGAGCGGGCGGGGGGCGAGTCGTCGGCCCCAGCGGCCGTCACGGTGCCGAGACCAAGGGCGACGACGAGCATGAGCCGACGGGCGGGCTGGTCGATGAACTGGGCCCGGGGCGGAAGCAAGCTGGGCATGGCGGCGACAACAGACGGTGACAAGGAGATTCGATCCGCGGCGGGTATGTGACGTTTTTCCCGCCGGCCCGCCAGACGAGTCGGCCCGAAATTTTCACCGCGGCCGCGCGGGCGGAAAGCTGGGGAAGCCGGGCGGTTGCGGCAGGCGCCGTCGTTCACGGGTCGGGCGGGGAAGGGCAAGCCCACGTAAAGCCTGCTCGTCGCCGCCGCCGCGTTCGCCGCAGACCGGCCGGTCGGCCGATACCTCGACGGGTGCCGCGTGCGGGGCATGGGGCCACGGCACGCTGGAACACCGGGGGGCATCGCGATGACGACTCGACATCGGATCGGAACGGCCTTGACGCTGGCCATCTTCGCCGCGGCGGTGGTGGGCCCGGCGGTCGCCGCCCCTCCCTGGAAGCTCGGCCGGATGCTCCGTGGTCCGCAGCCCTCGGGCAAGGTCAGCGGTCCCGTGCCCGACCGGCCCCCGGTCGTGCCGGGCACCGGCACGCTCGTCAAGAACGTGGTCGACGACTTCGAGGACGAGAAGTGGAAGTGGTCCTACAACCACCCCAAGAGTTCCGAGGAGCAGGACAAGCGGGTTCGTGGCCCGCTCGCCAAGAGTTCCAACGGCCGGTGGTTCGAGGGACCCAAGCGGGGCACTCCCGACGTGGTCAAGCGGGTCGAGTTGCCCGCGCCGGGCCTCGAGGGCAGCAAGCACGGCCTGTTGTTCGCCACCCTCAACGCCGGCATCCCGGGCCGCGTGACCTACGAGATGCAGCAGGACGATCTGATCTACAACCTCGGCAAGGTGACGGGGCGGGGGATGTCTGTGGGCGACAGCCCGAGCATCGTGGTCCGCGTCTACATGCCGCCGTTCGAGCAGTGGGAGAACCGCAGCGGCCCGAGCTTCGGCTTCCGCGCCGGCTGCTTCACGCACGCGATCATCACCGGCGACGACCACCCCGACCGGGGCCTGTACGGCCTGCAGGAGTATTGGCCGGGTATGTTCGTCTGCTTCGAGAGCAGCCACGACGGTAAGTTCCCCGAGGACGGCGCCTTCATCCGGGTCCGCAGCGGCCGCAACGGGGGTGAGATCCGGGGACCGAAGATCGAGCAGCTCGGCTGGTGGACGCTCGGGATGTCGTTCACGCCCGACGGCGTGATCCACTATTTCGCCAGCCCCGGGGTCGACAACCTCACGCCCGAGGACCACATCACCTCGCAGTATGCCTACGCCTACCGCACGGAATGGGTGAAGACGTTCTTCTTCAACGTCTGCACCCACGACGACGGCAAGACCTGGAGCACGCCCTGGGTGATCGACGACCCGCAGGTGTTCTTCGTCAAGCCGCAGCAACTGGCCGAGCAGCCGACCACGACCCGCTGACGGCCGCGCCGGAGCCGCTACCGCGCGGTCCGGGCGTAGCCGCAGGCGGGCGGGAGCAGCCCCTCGAGGCCCTCCCCTTCGCACCGCAGCACGAGCCCGTCGGTGCCTTCGGCCGTGAGCGTGCAGGTGGCGGTACGGCCGGCGTCGCGGCCTTGGCCCTCGAGCTTCACGGTCCAGCCGCCGGCCTCGCGGCTCCACGTGCCCTCGGCGAACCGGCCGTCGGCGGAGAACAGCCAGGAGCGGATCGTCTCGCGCTCCGGGTCCCAGCCGATGATCTCGGTCAGTTCCCGCCGGCCGCCCGCAGCCGCGGGCAGCAGACCCGGGATGCCCGAGTCGCCCGCAGCTGGGCGGCCCGCAGGATGTTCATCTGGCGTGGCGACGTGGGTTCGCACCAGGAACCCGCGGTCCGCCGACCAGGCGGCCTGGCTGCTGGCGATCACTCCATCGCCGACGTCCTCCCAGGAGCCGACGAGCCAGGCGAGCTGGTCGAGCGGACGGGCCGGTTTGGGCTCCACGGCCGCGGCCGTCTCGCGCACGCTGGCCAGCCGCCAGTGATCGTCTTCACGGATCACGACCGCCGAGAAGCGGCTCCCGGCGACGTCGCCATCGGAGTAGGAGACCCGCGAGATGCCGTCGACCATCGCCACGTCGTCGCGGAGGGGGCGGATCGCATCGACGTCGATGTCGATTGCCGCCTCGGCGTCGAGTTCGAACAGCGCCGCGAACACCTCGCGTACCGCCTCCCGGCCCCGGGTGACCTCGCCGGTGTCGAGGTTCACGTTTTCGGCGGCCGCCGCCCAGTGCGCCGCCGCCGCGGCGGCGTCGTGGCGGTTGAAGGCGCGGAGGTAGCCGGCGAGCATGTCACGGATCTCGGCCACGCGCGGCGAGACCGGCTCCGCCGGCCGGGCCGCGGCCGGTTCGGACGCCGCCACCGGCTGCACGGCTGCCGGCAGGGCGACCGACTCGATCTTCGAAGCCATGGTCGCCGGCTCGAGGGAGGCGTGGGACTTGGCCGTGACGTCCGCGACGCGGAACGGCTTCGGCCTCGCGATCACTTCGGGCACCGCGTGGGCGCGGCGGTGGGGCTCGGCCGTGGTCGTCGCCAGGAGCTGCGGCTCGACGGATCGCGCCCCAAGCCGTGCCGGCGGGGCCGTGACGGGAGCGCCACATCCTGCCGCGGCCAGGGCCGTGGCGATGGGCAGCAGGACGGCGAACCAGTGCCTACGACCGGCAGACCGGCGCACCAGCGGGGCGAGATTCGGCACGATGCAGACCCTCCGTGAGCGTGACGATCGCAACCGGCCCACCGGGACCAGCTGACAGCTCGCATGATCTTACCTGCCGCCCTCGCGAGCGCACAGTCCGCGGCTCACTCCTTGCCGACGGTCACGCCGGGAAAGTCGTCGGTGCGGAAGGGCGTCAGGGGCAGCCCGGCTCCGGAATACATGTTGCAGTCCGGATTATCCGCCCAGGCGTAACGAACTGCCACCGGCTCGGTGACGCCGTCGGCCCAGACCTCGATCGCGCCGTCCTTGCGGATGGCCGCCCGGGCCGGCACGAACTTTCGGTCGGCCCCGGCGATCGTGAAGCCCCGCGGTTCAGCGACGTCGAACGGCCGCCACCCGCCGGCGACGTCCTGGAATGACAGCACCGCCTTCGCCCCTTCCTGCTTCATGCCCGTGTACCGCGGGCTCTTGCAGGCGATCCCGGGGAGTTTGTAGGTCTCCGCCAGGGCCCAGCGGGCCAGTCGCGTGGCGACGTCCTGCTTGTTCTTGGGGTGGATGTCCTTGCCCTCGCCGATGTCGATGATCACGGCTTGGCCGGTGTTGGGGAGGGCGTCGAGCGTCATCGTCTGGGCCTCGCGGAGCTCCGCCCAGGCGCTGTCCCCCGGCTCCGGCTTTTCGGCCATGAAGTCGGCCAGTTGCACCCAATAGAAGGGGAAGTCCTTGTTGTCGGCGAGGTTCCACTCGTCGCGCCAGGATTGGATCATGAAGGGGAACAGCGTCCGGTATTGCTGGGCCCGGCCCGCGTTCGACTCCCCCTGGTACCAGATCACCCCGCGGATGCCGTAGCCGATCGACGGCGTGAGCACGCCCGAGTGGATGTTGCCGGGCCGCTGGTTGCCCTTCATCTGGCCGTCGTTGGGTTTTTCCGCCTCGAGCTTCGTCCACCGGTCGTGGATCGCCTTGAGCGTCGGATGCGCGGCGATCTTCTCCCGCTTCACCCAGGCGTCGGCGGCGCTGCCGCCCCAGGCGTTGTCGATCAGGCCCACGGGCACGCCGAGCGTCTGGTGGAGCTGCCGACCGAAGAAGTAGCCGACGGCCGAGAAGTCGCCGATCGTCTGCGGCGAGCAGACCTGCCAGGCGCCGTTGAAGTTGCCCTGCGGCTCCTGCGTGCCCACCTGCGGCACGGAGATCAGCCGGATCTGCGGAAAGTTGGCCGCGGCCTTCTCGATGTCGGGGTCGTTCGACTGGTTGACCGACCACTGCATGTTGGATTGACCGGAGCAGATCCACACCTCGCCGACGAGCACGTCCTTGAACGTGATCTCGTTCGAGCCCTTGACGGTGAGCGTGTGCGGCCCGCCGTACTCGGCGATCGGCTCGAGCATCACCTCCCAGCGGCCGTCGTCGCTGGCGGCGGTGGCCCGTGACTGCCCGCCGATCGAGACGGTGACCTTCTCACCCGGGGCGGCCCGGCCCCAGACCCGGTTGGCGATGCCCTGCTGGAGCACCATGTGGTCGCCGAACATGTTGTTGAGAGAGACCTCGCCGCGGGCGTCGAGGCAGGGGACGGCGGCGAGCAGGACGAGCCAGGCGACGATGGACGACGGGCGAGCCATGAGTGCGGAACTCCTCGAGAAACACCCCCGGCCGCGGGGCGCGGCGGAATCGGATGCCCGGGAGCATACCGGCGCAGCAAGCGGCGCGAAACAGGGCCGCCGCCCGCCTCGTCAGGCGCGGCCCAGGATGTAGTCGCGCACCTGCACCAGCTCGGTCGCGCAGGCCGCGAAGCGATGGGCGTTGACGTCGCCGATCGACACGAGCCCCACCACGCGGTCACCCGCATCGACCACCGGCACGTGCCGCACCCGTCGCGACCGCATCACGTCGGCCACCTCCTCCACGGCATCCCCCGGCGAGCAGCAGATGACATCGCGAGTCATCACCTCGCCCACGCTCGTGACGTCGGGCGAACGACCCTCGGCGACCACCCGTCGCAGCACGTCCCGCTCGGTGAAGATTCCCTCGAGCCGGTCGCCCGCGATGACCAACAGCGACCCGATGGCGTGGTCGTTCATCAGCCAGGTCGCCTGCCGCACGGATGCGGCGGCGGACGTGCCGATGAGCCGCCGCGGCTTGGCGGCCAGCAGGTCCGCGATAGTGTCCATGACGATGGCCCTCCCGGAAGGACGAGCCTTGCCCGCACCGGATCGCCGCCCTTCAACAAATCCTAGCGCGGTCACCCTTGCTCCGGCCTTCGCTTGGCTGGCCGGGCCGGAAAACCTCGAAAACGCGCTCGGGACAGGCTGTCAGGGCCCGCAAGTCCCCGCCAGGAACTCCCCGCGCTGATACGGCCAAAACCCCCTCACAGGGGCGTTTTTTCTGCGACGCGCCGATTTCGCCCGCTCGGACACTTGCAAGCCGATTTAGTCGACGTAACCTATCCATCTTAACAGGCGGTCGAATCGTTCGGCCGTCGCAAGAGATCGGGTCTCTTCGACCGGCCGAGGTTCGGGCGCGTTCGAGAACAACCTGCTCGATTTTCGTAGTTCCTGGTTCTTTTTTCTTCCTGGAGGTTCGCGTGATTCGCAAAGTTCTTTCTTGCGTCATGCCGGCCGTCGCCGTCCTCGCCCTGTGCACCAGCACGTGGGCGGGCGATTGCGGTGGTTGTGCTGGCGGCTGCGAGGGTGGCTGTGAAGGCGCCGTCAGCAGCAGCGATTGTGGTGGGGCTGGTTCCGCCTGCGGCGGCACCAAGACCGTCTACCAGAAGCAGATGGTCACCGAGATGAAGACGGTCAACGTGACCGAGTACACGACCGAGACCCGCGAGCGGACCTACACGGTCAACAAGCGGGTTCCGCGGACCGAGACGAAGACTCGGACCGTCACGGTCATGGTTCCCGAGACGCGCTCGAAGACCGTGAACTACACGGTCAACAAGAACGTCACGGAGACCAAGACGGCCGAGTACACGGTCCAGGTCCCCTACACGGAAGAGGTCGAGCAGACCTACACCGTGATGACTCCGGTCACCGAGACCAAGACGGCGACCTACACCGTCATGGTGCCGGTCAAGGAGGAGAAGACCTCCACCTACACCGTCAAGGTCCCGTACACGGAAGAGGTCGAGCAGACCTACACCGTGATGACCCCGGTCAGCGAGACCAAGACGGCGACCTACACCGTCATGGTGCCGGTCAAGGAGGAGAAGACCTCCACCTACACCGTGAAGGTCCCGTACACCGAGCAGGTCGAGCAGACCTACACGGTGAACGTTCCCTACACCGAAGAGATGACCGGCAGCCGGACCATGCAGAAGCGCGTCCCGGTCCAGTCGACGAAGACGGTGCAGGTCCGCGGCGGCCACTGGGCCACCGAGATGGTCGAAGTCGCCGGCGGCGTTGACGCCTGCGGCTGCCCCTGCCCGCCGAAGCAGTGCTGCAAGCGGGTCTGGGTGCCGACGTGTGAGACGAAGGAAGTCCCCGTGACCACCTACCAGTGCGTCACCGAGGAAGTTCCCTACTCCTACACGGTCTCGAAGTGCCGGACCGAGCAGCGGAGCCGGACCGTGAGCGTCACGAAGCACCGTGACGAGGAGCGGACCCGCACCTACCACGTCACCAAGTGCGTGGCTGAGGAGCGGACCCGTGAGTACCAGGTCACCAAGATGGTGCCGGAGCAGAAGACCCGCAAGGTCTCTGTCACCAAGCACCGCGACGAGGAGCGGACCCGCACCTACCACGTCACCAAGTGCGTGGCTGAGGAGCGGACCCGTGAGTACCAGGTCACCAAGCACGTTCCGGAGCAGAAGAGCCGGAAGGTGCAGGTCACCAAGCACAAGGCCGAGACTCGCACCCGCGAGTACACCGTGACCAAGTGCGTGCCCGAGACGATGACCAAAGAAGTTTCCTACACGGTCAACGTCCCGCAGCAGAAGGAAGAGTCCTACACGGTCACCGTGTACGACTGCGTGCCCGAGACCAAGACGTCGACCTACACGGTCCGCGTTCCGGTCACGGTGACGAAGGAAGTGCCCGTCACCAGGTGCGTCACGGTCGCCGTCGAGGTGCCCGCTGACGACTGCGGTGGTGACGCCGGCGCCTGCGGCGATGCCGGTGCCTGCGGTGCCGAGGCTTCGGCCTGCGGCGACTGCGGCGGCCGGAAGCGTGGCTGCCGTCGCTGCCGCTGATGCGGTGACGACTCCTTCTGTGGTGTGATCAAGCGGGGGCCAGGCGACCAGTCGCCTGGCCCCCGTGCTTTGCTATCGACACGGCTGCCGGGGCATCGCTGCAGCCTTGCCGGGCCTCCGCCCGGCGGCCGCACTGGCTTGACGGCGGCGATGCCATCCCTGGCCACCGCCGCCTTGCCGGGCCTCCGCCCGGCGGCTGCACCTCCGGGCGGCCGTGTTCGTGCGCGTTTCTGGCGAGTGGCGTGCGTCCAGCCGAAATTTCGCCTGCCGTGGTTCCGCTGTCTCGCCAACCGTTGGGCTGCGAGGGGTTGCCCGAGGCGGTCGAGCGGCGCGGGAAACCGAGTGCAGCCGGCCCAGTCGCCGGCGGAGCGACATTCGCCCCTGTCGCAGGACCGTGCTATTCTTCAATTCCTAGCCGCGGATCGACCTGGCCGTTGTGGCGGGTCCGCGCCGGCTCACGGGATCGTGGCCGGCGGCGAAGCGGGGTTTCCCTGTGGAGCGATCCACATGGCGCATGCCTCTGCCCACCGAACGCCCCGCCTGCTCGCGGTGGCGGTCCTGCTCTCCGGGGCCGCGGCGGCCGCCGAGCCGGCGCTCTCGTTCACGAGGGACATCAAGGGGATCCTCTCCAACCGCTGCGTCCGCTGCCACGGCCCTGACGCCGAGGATCGCCACGGCGGCGGTGACGACGGGTTGCGGCTCGACACGTTCGCCGGGGCGACGGCGGACCTCGGCGGCCACGCCGCGATCGTGCCGGGCAAGCCCGACGACAGCGAACTCGTCGACCGGATCACCTCCACCGACCCCGACGTCGTGATGCCGCCGCCCGAGGCCGGCGAGCGGCTTACGCCGGCGGAGATCGAGCGGCTCACTCGCTGGATTGCCGGCGGCGCCGCCTACGAGCCCCACTGGGCCTACGTCGCCCCGAGGCGGCCGCCGGTGCCGGCCGTGAAGAACGCCGGCTGGACGAGGAACGAGATCGACAGCTTCATCCTCGCGCGGCTGGAGGCCGAGGGGCTCGCGCCGCAGCCCGAGGCAGACCGCTCCACGCTGGCCCGCCGGCTGGCGCTCGACCTCACGGGGCTGCCTCCCAGCCCGGAAGAGGTCGACGCCTTCGTCGCCGACCCGGCGCCCGACGCCGTAGAGAAACTCGTCGACCGGCTGCTCGCCCACGACGGCTACGGTGAGCACGCGGCCCGGCAGTGGCTGGATCTGGCCCGCTACGCCGACAGCGCCGGCTACGCCGACGACCGCCCGCGGACGATCTGGGGCTGGCGCGACTGGGTGATCCGCGCCTGCGACGCGAACATGCCGTTCGATGAGTTCACGATCCGGCAGCTCGCCGGCGACCTCCTGCCCGACGCCACCGCTGACGACCGGATCGCGACGGGCTTCCACCGTAACACCCTCACGAACTCCGAGGGGGGCACGATCGACGAGGAGTTTCGCGTGGCGGCGGTCGTGGATCGCGTCAACACGACGATGAGCACGTGGATGGGCACGACGATGGCGTGCGCCCAGTGCCACGACCACAAGTACGACCCGCTCTCGCAACAGGAGTATTTCGGGATCTACGCGATCCTGAACCAGACCGCCGACGCCGACCGCCCCGGCGAGGAGCCGCTCCACGCCTTCTTCACGCCCGAGCAGGAGGGGCGGCGGACGGCGATCCAGGCGGAGATTGCCACCGCCGAACACTCGCTCGCCACCGACACGCCGGCGATCGCCGCCGCCCGCGAGGCCTGGGATCGGGATTTCCCCCGTGACCTCGGCTGGCGGCCCGCCCGGCCGGTCGCGGCGGCCGTCGAGGCCGCGCCGGTGACGGCTGCCACGATCGACGATGCCGGCACGGTGCGGTTCGGCGAGACCGGCAAGCAGGCGGTCGCCACCGTCACGCTCCCGCTCCCCACCGGGTCGCTCGCCGCCGTGCGGCTCGACTTTCCCGGCGATTCGTCGCTGCCTCAGGGCGGGTCGGGCCGGGCCGCCAACGGCTCCTTCGTGCTCTCGGGCGTTTCGGCGCGGCTGGAGCCCGAGGCGGCGATCGCGCCGCGCTGCCGGTTCATTCGCGTCGAGCTGCCGGGGCAGGGCAAGCATCTCTCGCTCGCCGAGGTCGAGGCCTTCAGCGGCGGTGACAACGTGGCCCGCGACAAGACGGCCACGCAGTCGTCGACGGGCTTCGAGGGTGCCGCAGCCCGTGGCGTCGACGGGATCACCGAAGGCGACTATTTCAAGAAGAACTCCGTCACGCACACGGCCAACCAGGACGACCCCTGGTGGGAGGTGGATCTCGGTGCGGCGAAGCCGATCGAACGGGTCGTTGTCTGGAACCGCACCGACGGCGGCACGGGGAGCCGGCTCGTCGGAGCTCGCGTGCTCCTCCTCGACGACGCCCGGCAGCCTGTCTGGCAGACGTCGATCGACACGGCGCCCGCGCCCTCGCTGGCCCTGACGCCTACCGGCGCCCGCGAGCTGCCCTTGGCGATCGCGTTCGCCGACCGCTCACAGCCCGGCTTCGATGCCACCGCCGTGCTCCGCGGGCCCCCGGATCCGAAGGACGCCAATGCCGTGAAGGCCGACCGCGAGACGGGCTGGTCGCCCGGTTCGGCCGCACCCGCGAGCCTGACGTTGCTGCCTGCCCAGCCCGTCGACGTGCCCGCCGGCATGCGGCTGGTGCTCACGTTGCGGCAGCAGTCGAAGCACGACGGGCAGACGGTGGGAACCGTCCGCTGCTCCACCTCCGCCGACGGCCGCGTCGCCGCCTGGCATAACCTGCCGGCGGGGCTGAGCACGATCCTCCTGAAGCCTGCGGCCACGCGGTCCGCCGCCGAGGCCGCGCGCCTTGCCGACCACCACCGTCGACAGGTGGCGCCCGAGCTGGCGCCCGCCCGCGAGGCCGTGGCGCGGCTCACCGCCGAACTGGCCGCGATCAAGCCGGCCAGCGTGCCGGTGATGCAGGAGCTGCCCGCCGACAAGCGCCGCGTGACGAAGCTCCAGCATCGTGGCAACTGGAACGATCTGGGCCCCGAGGTCGCCGAGGCGGTGCCCGCGGTCTTCAACTCGGCCCCGCCGTCGGCCGCCGGCCGGATCGACCGCCTCGCGCTGGCGAAGTGGCTCGTCGATCCGGCCAACCCGCTCACCGCGCGGGTGGTGGTCAACCGGATCTGGGAGCGGCTGTTCGGGATCGGGATCGTGTCGACGAGCGAGGAGTTCGGAGCCCAGGGCGAGCTGCCCAGCCACCCGGAGCTGCTCGACTGGCTGGCCTGCGAGCTGGTGGCGCGGGACTGGGATACGAAAGCCATCACCCGGCTGATCGTCTCGAGCGCGGCCTACCGGCAGACGAGCAAATGCCCGGCGGACCTGGTGGCCCGCGATCCTGAGAATCGGCTCCTGGCCTGTGGGCCGCGGGTGCGGCTCCCGGCGGAGGTGATTCGCGACCAGGCGCTGGCGGCCGCCGGCCTGCTGTCGCGGAAGAAGGGGGGCCCGAGCGTCAATCCGCCCCAGCCGAACCTCGGGCTCTCGGCCGCCTTCGGCGGCGGCATCGACTGGAAGACGAGCACCGGAGAAGACCGCTACCGCCGCGCGCTCTACACGACCTGGCGCCGGAGCAACCCCTACCCGTCGATGGCCACCTTCGACGCCCCCAACCGCGAGGTCTGCACGCTCCGCCGGCCGCGCACCAACACGCCCCTGCAGGCGCTCGTCACGCTCAACGACCCGGTCTACGTGGAGGCGGCGCAGGCGCTCGCGCGGCGGATGATCCGCGAAGGGGGGGCGACCGCGGCGGATCGGGCCAGCCGCGGCTTCCGGCTGGTGCTCACCCGGCGGCCCACCGGGCCGGAGGTCGAGCGGCTCGTCCGGCTCCACGCCGAGGCGGCGGCGGACTATTCGGGCGATGCGGCGGCGGCCAAGCAGATGGCCACCGAGCCGCTCGGCGCGCCACCGGCCGACCTCGGCATCGACACGCCCGAGCAGATGGCCGAGCTCGCCGCCTGGACGGTGGTGGCCAACGTGATTTTGAACCTCGACGAGACCTTCATGTGTCCTTGAGGCGCCCCTCATGAACCCGATCCTCGAACACAAGCTCTTCGCCACTCGCCGCCAACTGCTCGGCAGCATGGGGGGCGGGATCGGCGCGATCGCGCTGGGAGAACTGCTCGGCGGCTCGGCCCGCGGGGCCGCAGCATCGGGAAGTGGTTCCGGCGGCGGGCTGCCCGCCGACCCCCTGGCCGCCCGACTCCCGCCGCTGCCGGCGAAGGCCAAGCGGATGATCGTGATCCACCTCACGGGCTCACCGCCGCACCTCGACCTCTACGACAACCGGCCGGCGCTCGTGAAGCACGACGGGGAGGACTGCCCGGCCGAGTATCTGGCCGGCAAGAAGTTTGCCTTCACCAGCGGCACGCCCAAGCTCCTGGGCACCCGGCGGAGCTGGGAGCGGTGCGGCGAAAGCGGCATCGAGCTCTCCGACGCGATTCCGAACCTGCACCGGGTCGCCGACAAGCTCTGTCTGATCAAGAGCATGCACACCGACCAGTTCAATCACGCCCCTGCCGAGCTCATGGTCTACACGGGGTCGCCGCGCTCGGGCCGGCCGAGCCTCGGCTCCTGGGTGACCTACGGCCTGGGCACCGAGAACGCCGACCTGCCCGGGTTCGTGGTGCTGATCTCGTCCGGGGTGCAGCCCAACGGGGGTACGAGCAGCTTCGGCTCCGGCTTCCTCCCGAGCGTGTACCAGGGCGTGCAGTGCCGCTCGAAGGGCGATCCCGTGCTCTACGTCTCCGACCCGCCCGGCATGAATCGGGCGCTGCG
>CAXNGP010000013.1:0-14014 GCA_964201845.1 Pirellulales bacterium | reverse complement strand
TGTCGCGGGAGCCTCCTGAAATGATCGTCATAGCCGCCTCAGTACCAGTAGCCATGCACCGTCGTCCGCAGGCCGGTCACGCCGGCAGGCCGGACGTACTTCCGCCGATGCTTGTACAGGAACTCGTGCGGCATGAACGGGGGATAGGTGATCCAGGTGTGGCCCACGCGCGGCGGTACGGGCCGAGGCGAGACGTAGAGCTGGGCACCCATCGCCGGGTGCGGGCCGACCGCCACCGGAGGCGTGTAGAAGTTGTAGAAGACGTCGGGCACCGGACCTTCGACCCCGCCGTCGATCGGGATCGCCATGGCCGTGACGCCCGTGGCCGCTTCGACCGCGATCACCGCGGCCACCAGCCAGCGATGGACGCCTCGGATTGCCCGCAACCTCGTCCGCTGCATGGAACTTCTCCCTCCTGGGGCGTCGCCGCCTGTCGCGGCCACACCGTGTCACGCCCAGACCCAGAGGGTTTTCGGCGGCCGCCCGCCCTGCGCATCACGTCGGGGGGCCGCCGACGCGCGGTTCTGCCCGACACGCACACCTTTCCGCGGCCCGCGGGCGTGCGGGCGACCCGCAGGGTCAGCCATCAGCCTTCCGCCAACCCGCAAACTCAGCCCCCCTTGCCAAGCCGGGTGGGGGAGGTCAAAGTCTGCGGTGACAGGCTTTTCCCCGTGGTTTCCATGGCCCGCACCGCTGCCCGAGCGAAGCGTTCGCGTTCCGCTGCCGCCCCCGAGGCGGCCGGCGAGGCGGAGGCCGCGCCCGTGAGTGCCCCCGAAACCAATGGCCAGCCCAAGACCAAGCGGCGGGCCACCGCTCAGGCCCTGGCCGCCGGCCAGCGGGACATCTCCGTCAGCGAGTTCTTCGCCAAGAACCGCCACCTCCTCGGCTTCGACTCCCCGCGCAAGGCGCTGCTCACGAGCGTCAAGGAGGCGGTCGACAACTCGCTCGACGCCTGTGAGGAGGCGGGCATCCTCCCGGAGATCTGGGTGCGGATCGAGCAGGTCGGGGAGGGCGGGTCGCGGTTCCGGATGAGCGTCCAGGACAACGGTCCTGGCATCGTCCGCAAGCAGATCCCGCTGATCTTCGGCAAGCTCCTCTACGGTTCCAAGTTTCATCGCCTCAGGATGAGCCGCGGCCAGCAGGGCATCGGCATCTCGGCGGCGGGCATGTATGGCGTGCTCACCACCGGCAAGCCGGTGAAGATCATCTCCAAGATCGACACCAAGCATCCCGCCCACTACTACGAGCTACGGATCGACACCAAGACCAATCAGCCCGAGATCTTGAACGGCAAGGGGGAGGGAGTCGACATCCCGGCCGGCAAGGGGGGCGCCGAGCTGATGAAGAAGCACGCCATCGAGTGGGTGGCGGAGAACGACCGCGGCGAGGCGATCGAGCACGGGACCCGCGTGACGATCGAGATGGAGGCGAAGTTTCAGCGGGGCCGGGGCAGCGTCGAGGAGTATCTCGAACAGACGGCCATCGCCAACCCGCACGCGCGGGTCCACTTCAGCGGGCCGGAGGGGACGGAGCGGATCCTGGAGCGGGCGAGCGACGTCCTGCCGCCGGAGCCCAAGGAGATCAAGCCGCATCCCTACGGCGTGGAGCTCGGCCGGCTCGTGACGATGCTCCAGGAGCATCCCAAGATCACGCTGGCGCAGTTCCTGACCCAGTCGTTCTCCCGCGTCTCCCACGGCACGGCCCGGAAGATCTGCGACTCGGCCAAGCTTTCCGCCCGGGCAACGACGGCCAAGCTCGGCCGGGGCGAGGCCGACGCGCTCTACAAGTCGATCCAGGAGACGCGAATTCCGCCGCCGGCCACCGACTGCATCGTGCCGATCGGGGAGCAGCGGCTCCTGGCGGGCCTGCGGCAGGTGGTGCCGGGCGAGTTCTTCACTGCCGCCACCCGGCCGCCGGGCGTCTACCGCGGCAACCCGTTCCTGATCGAGGCGGCGCTCGCCTTCGGCGGGGGCGTAGCCGCCCAGCGGATCACCCGCGAGGCCCTCGGGGAACTCGCCGGCGAGAGCGACGCCCGCAGCCTGCGGCAGTTCCTCACCACCACCTTCGCGGGCGTGGGGAGCGAGGGGGCCGACAAGATCCTCACCGAAGCCCAGCTCGCGCCGCGGCAGTCGCCCTCCAAGCTCAAGAAGCAGCAACTCGACGCGCTCCACGAGGCGATGCAGCACGTCAACGCGGAGGAGGGGCAGAGCATGACGGTGCTGCGGTTCGCCAACCGCGTGCCGCTCCAGTTTCAACACGCCGCCTGCGCGGTCACCCAGACGATCCTCTCGACCAACTGGCGGTCCTACGGCCTGTCGCAGTCCCGCGGCAGCCTCCCCAGCGGGCCGGTCACGGTGATGGTGCACGTGGCCAGCGTCTGGGTGCCCTTCACCAGCGAGTCGAAGGAGGCGATCGCCCACTACCCCGAGATCCAGAAGGAGATCCGCCTGGCGCTCCAGGCGGTGGGCCGCAAACTCGGCATGTATCTCAGGCGGCGGCTCCGCGTGGCCCAGGAAGGGCAGCGGCGGAACATCTTCCTCCGGTATCTTGGCGAGGTGGCCGGCGCGGTCTCGCAGATCAACGGCATCGACCGGGCGAAGCTCTACGAGCAGCTCTTGGCCGTGGCCAAGCGAAAGACGGCCGAGGCCGACGTGAAGCTCGACGACCGCGGCCGACCGATCGAGGAGGAGGACGACCTCGACCTGGGCGAGAACTGCATCATCGTGCCCCAGGCCATACCCGGGGCGGAGGAGCCGGCGGCCGATACGCCGGCCAGCAAGGCCAAGCGGGGCAAGCGGTCGCGGATCGCCACCGTCGAGGGTGAGCCCGAGCCGGCCGCCACGCCGCCAGCCGGGAAGGGAAGCCGCAAGGCCGCGAAGGGAAGCAAGGCCCGCAAAGCGTGAGGCCCGGGCGGCCAACCGCATCGAGGATGCGAAGGTTGGTGCGCGCGACGGTGGCCGTATGAACGCTGCTCGTGGTGCTGCGGCCGCCGTTGCCGGTCACTGGTGGCGGTGGTAGTCTCCGACCTTCCCCGCCGGCCGTGCATGTCCAACCCGCAACCACTCTCGGTAGCCCGGGCGGCCGTGCTCGTGGCGGCAGGAAAGCCGCTCGAGCTGCAGCTGGTGCCGGTGCCCGCGTTGGCGACAGGGGAGCTGCTCGTCCGGGTCACCGCCTGCTCGCTGTGTGGCAGCGACCTCCACACGGCCCACGGGCGGCGGCCCCATCCGCTGCCGACGATCCTCGGTCATGAGATCGTGGGGCGCATCGCCGCGATCGGCCCCGGCTCGGCGCCCGTTTGCGTCTCCGGCCGCCCGCTCGCGGTCGGGCAGCGGATCACGTGGAGCGTCTGCGCCTCCTGCGGTCGGTGCGATCGCTGCCTGCAGGGCCTGCCGCAGAAGTGTCGCGAACTGGTCAAGTATGGCCACTCCGCGCTCGAGTCGCCGTACGGGCTTTCCGGCGGGCTCGCCGACTACGTGCAGGTGTTCCCCGGGACGGCCATCGTGCCGCTTCCCGACACGCTGGCTGATTCGGCGGCCGCCCCGGCCAGCTGTGCCGTGGCCACGGCGGCTGCGATCGTCCGGACGGTCCGCCAGCAGCTCCAGGCCTGCGGGGGACAGGCCGGCAGCCTGGCTGAGCGGTCGGTCGTCGTGCTCGGTGGCGGCATGCTCGGCTTGTCGGTGGCCAGCCTGCTGGCGGCCACGGGCACGCGCAGGCTCGTGCTCCTCGATCCCGTCTCCGACCGGCGGACCAGGGCCGTCGCCGCCGTACCCGGGCTGGTGGCCGCCGCGCCGCCGCCGCGAGTCGACCAGGCGTGGGTGGCGTCGCTCCTGGGGCCGGCGGAAGCCGGCCGCTCCGGCGGTGCTGATCAGCGGTTCGAGGCGGATGGCTTCGACGTGGTCGTCGAAGCGAGCGGCGCAGCCGCCTCGATCCCGGCCGCGCTCGAACTCACCGCCACCGGCGGAACCTGCATCCTGGCCGGCAGCGTCAGCCCCATGCCCGGCATCGCCTTCGATCCTGAGCGGGTGGTCCGCCGCCAGGTCGCGATCCACGGCGTGCACAACTACCGCCCCGAGGACCTGGTCACGGCGGTCGAGCATCTGGCCAGCCCGGCTGGCGGCCCGCTGGGAGCGCTGGCCGGCCCGGTCTTCCCGATCGAGCGGGTCAACGAGGCCATGGCCTTGGCCGCGACCCCCGACGCCCTCCGCGTGGTCGTCACCCCCTGAGCGGCCCTGCCCGTTGGCCTTGGCGACGCCCATGCCGCTTGCCGATCGCCCTCCATCCCGCAGGCTGTTGGAACTTGCCGGCCTTTAAGGGGCGATGAGCTCGACAGAATCGGATCCGAGCCGGGAAAAATCGACGAGGTTGTAGGTATACATTCGCTTGCATGCGTGCCGCTCGGCGGCGACGAGATGAAGAGCGTCGTAGATCACTCCACTGGCGAGACCGAGCGCTGCAACCCGCTCGACTGCGGCGGCATAGTTCCTCGCGGACAGCGGCAAGACGGTTAGGTCGCGTGAAAAGTTCTCGCGGATGAGCCGTGCGGCATCCGCAGGTGAAATCCGCGGCGCCAGGGGCATCGCGGTGAGGGTGGCGTAGGCTTCAGCGAGTGCATGAGTCGTGCAGAACCCCTGAGCGCGGCTGCCGCCTCCGCGGAACTGCTGGTAGCAGGCCAACGCCGGGCGATGATGCGGCAGGGTACTCACCACCGCCGTGACGAGCGCCGATGTGTCGAACAGAACCCGCATCAGCGGTCGTCCGGTGCCTGGGTGCGGGCGGCCCGTTGCTGCCGGAGAAACTCGACCACATCAACCGCCGCCCCGCCGCTGCCGCGATGAATGAGCACGCCTTCTTCGCGCACAAGCGTGGGGCCGGTTGTGGCCGGTCGCAAGAACACTCCGTCGGCCACGGCCTCAATCTCGATCTCACTGCCGGGTGCGAGGGCTAGGCGATCCCGAAGGGCTTTCGGCACCACGACCCGCCCCGCCGCGTCGATGGTAGTCTTCATACCGAAATGGTATTCAGACATGGGACGCCCAGTCAACAGGGAGGCGGGTTGCTGCCCGGCGCGAGTTTGCCTACAGAAACTACGCCTTGCGGCGGCGGGCGATGCGGAGGCCCAGGAGAGCCGCGCCTGCCCCGAGGATCCCGATCGTCATCGGCTCGGGGACGGCGACGTAACTGATCACGACGTCGCTCCCCGACTCAACGACGTTGAACGACGCATTCGGCCACTCGCCAAACGGCAACTGGCCGAGGGCAAGCGAGCCATCCATGAGATCGCAAAGCTGGCTGGCTTCAAGTCGAACGTAAGTCTCGCGGTGATCTTTCGGCGGGAGGTCGGCCTCACACCGAGCCAGTACCGAGCCCAGCGATCGCTTCCGCAGCGGTCGTGATGGAGTCACGGACGCCATCCGAGCCGATGGCGAAGCAGCAGCCCCACGGCCGCTCGGCCACGGCGTGGCCGGACTCCTCGCGTGCTCAGCTGAGGATGCCCTTCACCACTTCGCCGTGCACGTCCGTGAGCCGGAAGTCACGGCCCTGGTAGGGGAAGGTGAGGCGGAGGTGGTCGATGCCCATCAGGTGGAGGATCGTGGCATTGAGATCGTGGACGTGGACCTTCTGCTCGGGCGTGGTGATGTTGTAGGAGTAGTCGTCGGTGGTGCCCCAGGTGAGGCCCCCCTTCACGCCCGCCCCCGCCATCAGCATCGTGAAGCAGCGGGGATGGTGGTCGCGGCCGTAGTTGGTGGGCGTGAGCGCCCCCTGCGAATAGATCGTGCGGCCGAACTCGCCCCCCCAAACCACGAGCGTCTCGTCGAGCAGGCCGCGCTGCTGCAGGTCATCGAGCAGCGCCGCCGTCGCCTGGTCCGTGTCGTGACACTGCCCCTTGATCGCGCCGGGCAGCCCGCCGTGGTGGTCCCAGCCCATGTGGAAGAGCTGCACGAACCGGACCCCGCGCTCGGAGAGCCGCCGCGCCAGGAGGCAGTTGAAGGCGTAGCTGCCGGGCCGCGCGATGTCGGGGCCATACGACTCGAGCACGTGTTTCGGCTCGTCGGAAAAATCGATGATCTCCGGCACGCTCGCCTGCATCCGAAAGGCCATCTCGTATTGGGCCGTGCGGGCGGCGATGTCGGGGTCACCGACCAGGCTGCTGCGGCCGGCGTTCAAGGCCGCGATCCGGTCGAGCGTGGCCCGGCGGCGGTCGCGGGCGATCCCGGGCGGATCGGCCAGGTAGAGCACCGGGTCGCCGGTGTTGCGGAACCGCACCCCCTGGTACTCCGTGGGCAGGAAGCCCGCCCCCCAGAGCCGGTCGTAGAGGGGCTGGTCGTCCCTGCGGCCGGAGCCGAAGCTCGTGAGCACGATGTAGGCCGGGAGGTCGGCGTTGTCGCTGCCAAGGCCATAGCTCACCCAGGAGCCGATGCTCGGTCGGCCGGCGAGCTGGTGGCCGGTCTGGAAGAACGTGATCGCCGGGTCGTGGTTGATCTGCTCGGTGACCATCGAGCGGATCATGCACCAGCGGTCGGCGTGGCGGGCGATGTTCGGCACGAGCTCGCTGAACCACATCCCGCTCTGCCCGTGCTGGGCGAACTTGAACATCGAGGGGGCGACCGGGAAGCTCTTCTGGCCGCTGGTCATGGTCGTGAGCCGTTGGCCCTGGCGGATCGACTCGGGGAGATTCTCCCCGCGGTGCTTCTCCATCTCGGGCTTGGGATCGAAGAGATCCATCTGCGAGGGAGCACCCGACTGGAAGAGATAGATGATCCGCTTGGCCTGGGCGGGAAAGTTGGGGAACGAACGGCCGGCCGCCGCGCCGGCTGTAGCCGTGGGGGCGAGCAGGCTCGCGAGCGCCGTCGCCCCTAAGCCGCCGGCGGAGCGGCCCAGGAACACACGGCGATTGAGGGCATCCTGCACGCCGAGGACGTGCTGGTGACTGGCAGGGCTCATGGGTTCACTCCCGCATCACGAACTCGTCGAGGTTGATGATCACGTTGGCGGTCAGGGCATAGGCCGCGAACTCCTGCGCCGCCATGCCCTCCGGCGGCTTCACGAGGCCGAAGCCGGCGAACTTCTCGGCGGCGGCCGCATCGGCCGCGAACGCGGCCCGGTCCGCCTCGAACCCGGCCACGAGCGTGGCCAGTTCCGCGGCGGTGGGCACCCGTCCGATCGCCAGCCGGAAGCCGCGGGCCAGGCGTTCGGCCGGACTCCCGCCCCCCTCGGCGAGCATCCGCTTGGCCAGCCCCTGGGCCGCCTCCACGAACGTCGTCTCGTTCAAGAGCGCGAGGGCCTGGAGCGGCGTGTTGGTCCGCGACCGCTTCACCTGACAGGTCTCGCGGTTCGGGGCGTCGAAGAGCAACATCGTCGGCGGAGCCGCCGTCCGCTTCCAGACGGTGTACATGCTGCGGCGGTAGCGGCCCGCGCCCGTGTCGGGCTTGTAGCCCCGCAGGTCGCCATACTTGCTCGTCTCGTCCCAGACGCCGTCGGGCATCCAGGGCCGCACGCTCGGGCCGCCGATCGTGGGCACGATGAGCCCGGCCGCGGCCAGCGCCTGGTCGCGGACGATCTCACCGGGCAGTCTGATCCGCGGGGCGCGGGCCAGGAGCCGGTTGCCGGGATCCTTGGCGAGTTTGTCGGGCGTCACCGTCGCGGCCTGCCGGTAGACGGCACTGGTCACGAGCAGCTTCGTGAACGCTTTCATGTTCCAGGGACCGGCAGGCTGGCCACCGATCGGCGGCAGCGACGTGCCTTCCATGAACTCGGCGGCCATCCAGTCGAGCAGTTCCGGATGGCTCGGGTATTCGGCCTGGCTGCCGAGGTTCTCGCTGGTCTTGCACAGGCCCGTGCCGAAGAACCGCTCCCAGGCCCGGTTCACCCAGACGCGGGCCGTGAGCGGATTGTCCCGCGACACGATCCAGCGGGCGAGCGCGAGCCGGTCGGCCTGCGTTCCCTCCGGCAGCGGCGGCAGGAAGGCCGGCAGGCCGGGAAGAACCTTCTCGCCCCGCTTGTCATATTCCCCACGCAGGAGCAGGAAGGCCTCGCGCGGGGAGCCTTCCTTCATCACCATGGCGGTGGGGAGTGTCTGGCGGAACTCCGCAAGGCTTTTCTTCGCGGCCTCGCGGGCCGCCTCGGCCCGCTTGATCGGTCCGTCGACTTTTTCCCGGTAAAACTTTCGCAGGGTCTGCTGCTGATCCTTGGAACGCTTGTCAGCGCCGACCGCCAGGGCGGTGGTCACGGCCGGGGGCATGTTCGGGCCGCCCGCGCCCATCAGCGCGGGATCGACGCCGGTGACTGAGAGGCGGAACCGGCCGATGGCATGGCCGTCGAACGCCTCCTGCCGGATGCGAACCACCAGCCGGGAGTTCTCGGTGACGTTCACGACCGCGGCCGGGAACACGGCCAGGTGGCGGGGCTGCCGCTTGGCCGGATCGTTGCCGTCAATCGCCCAACCCTTGCCCTTCTGGCCCGTGAGCACCGCCGCCGCAGGCCAGTTTTGCTGCTCGTAGTCGGCTTCGGCCCGGGCGAGTTTGACCGGCACGGGGTCGCCCCCCTCGGCCGGCTCGATCTCGACCTCGAGTTTGGAGACCACGATGTTGCCGTTGCCCGCCCGGCCGAAGCCGCCGTCCGCGAGCGCCGCGTCGGGAATCACCTCGATCAGCAGGCCGCCGAACGACTGCCCGGGCAGGAGCGACTCGAACTCGTAGGTGTCGCGGGGCGGATTGGTGCCTTCCACGACCCAACTGCCATCCTCGCTGCGACGGAAACTGGCCCCACCCGCGCTCCGGAGTTCGAGGGGCTCGAACGGCTCCCAGGCCTTGCCGGCCGTGGCGACCGCGCCCCCCAGCGATTTTTCCCACGCGGCGACCAGCGCGTCGATGCCGGCGACCTCGGACGCGACGGCCGCCTCGGCGTCGGCCACCACCTGAGTTAGGCGGGCGAGTTCGACATCCTGCTCGGGAGAGGGGATCTCGAACAACGGATCCGAGTTGCCGCCAGACCGGTTGGACGAGCCCATGATCGTGCCGTTCTCCGGCACGTTGTTGAACAGGGCGAAGAGCGCGTAGAACTCCCGCTGCGTGAGCGGATCGTACTTGTGGTCGTGGCAGCGGCTGCAGCCGACCGTCAGCCCCAGCCAGGTCTGGCCCGTGGTCTCGACGCGGTCGATCACCGTTTCGACCCGCCACTCCTCGGCGATGATGCCACCCTCGCCGTTGATCCGGTGATTGCGGTTGAAGCCGGTGGCCACGACCTGGTCGCGGGAGGCGTCGGGCAGCATGTCGCCCGCGAGCTGCTGGATCGTGAACTGGTCGAAGGGCAGGTTGTCGTTGGAGGCCCTGATCAGCCAGTCGCGCCATGGCCAGTTGGAGCGGCTGGAGTCGGTCTGGTAACCGTGGCTGTCGGCGTACCGGGCGGCATCGAGCCACTCGATCGCCATCCGCTCGCCGTAGTGGGGGCTGGCGAGCAGCGCGTCGACATACTTCTCGTAGGCGTCGGGTGCGGTGTCGGCGAGGAACGCGTCGACGGCGGCCGGATCCGGCGGGAGGCCGGTGAGATCGAGCGCCAGCCGGCGGGCGAGCGTGACCCGCTCGGCCTCGGCGTTGGGCGCGAGGCCTTCGGCAGCGAGCCGGGCCAGGATGAAGCGGTCGATCGGCGTCTTCGCCCAGCCGGTATCGGGAACCGCGGGCACCGCCGGCCGCTCGACCCGCTCGAAAGCCCAGTGGCCCTGGTACTCGGCCCCGGCCGCGATCCACCGCCTCAAGATCTCGGCCTCGGCCGGGGTGATCGGCTTGCCGATGTGGGGTGGCGGCATCACGAGGTCGGGGTCGGTGCTCGTGATTCGCTCCGCCAGCGCGCTGGCCGCCGGGTCGCCCGGCACCACGGCCGTGACGCCGCTCTCGAGCGCGGCCGTGGCCGCCGCGCGGAGGTCGAGCCGGAGCCCGGCCTGCCGGTCCTCGGCGTCGGGGCCGTGGCAGGCGAAGCAGCGGTCCGACAGGATCGGGCGGACGTCGCGGTTGAAGTCGACCGTCGTCTCGGCGGCGCCTGCCGCCAGAGCGGTACCGAGCATCCCACACGCCATCCAGGCAGTTCGGGCGGTGTGACCCATCAGCTTCGATTCTCGCGAGAGAATCGCTCCTCGGGGGCACCCGCGTCG
Organism: Pirellulales bacterium; assembly: GCA_964201845.1. Classification (GTDB taxonomy): domain Bacteria; phylum Planctomycetota; class Planctomycetia; order Pirellulales; family UBA1268; genus QWPN01. The sequence continues at coordinate 3,870 of CAXNGP010000013.1, read as the reverse complement.
CCGCCGCGTGCTGCCACGTGGCGCGGACACCGCAGAGGCGGCGTCGATCGGCGGGGGAGTGAGGCTCAGCCCCACACCCCCATGAAAGCCTTCACCATCGGCTCTGTCAAGCCGCGGGCCGCGTCGCCAAACCTCCGGACGCGCCCGGCCGGACGCGTCAGTCGTCCTTTTCGGCGGCCTTCTTCATGCGGGCCACCTCGGCCTCGAGCTGCTTGACCCGGGCTTCCATTTCCTGGAACCGCTTGCGGGCCTCCTCCATCTTGGCCTTCGCCTCTTCCATCCGCTTGCCGGCCTCGGCGCGGAACCGCTCCATGGCCTGCCGCGTCTGGTCGGCGTCATTCGGCCGCTCGCCCTTCTCGGCCCGGGCCCGCTCCATCTTCTCGCGGCCCTCCTTCATCCGGGCTTCCCACTCCTGCTTCATCTTTTCGCGCTCTTCGGGCGAGGCCTGCTCCCACTTCGCGCGGGCTTCCTTCATCTTTTCGCGGCCTTCCTTCATCCGGGCTTCCCACTCCTGCTTCATCTTTTCCCGCTCCTCGGGAGAGGCCCGCTCAAACTTTTCCCGGGCCTCCTTCATCTTCGCCATGCGGGCGTCCATCATCGCCCGCGCCTCCGACGACATCTCGGGACGTCCCTCCCCGCGCCACTCGCCGCGGCCCGGCCCGCCAGCCGGGCCCCGGGCGGCGAGCATCCGCTCGATGCGAGCGAGCCGGCCGGAAATGTCCTGGAGCATCGAGAGCGCGTCGGCCCGCGGACCCTCCGGCCGCGGCGGCCCCATGTGACCGTGGTGCGGATGGCCGGGAGCATGCATCCGGCCGTGATGTGGGCCCTGATGGCCGTGGTCACCGTGATGGCCATGGCCACCGTGCATTCCATGGCCACCGTGCATTCCATGACCGTGATGGTCGCCGTCGTGCTTCTCCCCCTCGTGTCCGCCGTGCCGCTTTCCACGGCAGTGATCACACTTGCCTTCGCAGTCCCCCTGGCACTCGCCCCGCTCGCCGTCCTTGCCCTTGGCTCGGTCGTCGCGGTCCCGCTTCTCCTCCTCCCGCTCGCCATCCTCGGCGAGCAGAGTCACCACGCCCATCCAGGCCTGGACGGCGGGCTCGAGATAGCTTCGCTGCCATTCGCCGGCGGCCACGGGGACTGGTGCGACGAGGGCGGCCACGAGGGCGGCGAGGCAACCGGCGGAAACCGGGGTGCGGGGCGTGGCGAGCATGAGAAGACTCCTCAGATGAGCGGTGACGTGGACGAGCGGAGACGGGGAGACACGCCCGGATTCCCGGTGGGAAAGCCGTCGTGCCCGAACCTGGCCCCCACCTTGAACGGCCAAGCCGGGGCCGGGTTGCGGGATCGTATCGTGTGAGACGGCTAAACCTATAATCGTGCGGTTTTGCGGGCGGGAAATCCCCCGCCGGCCTCGTCCCGCTTCGGAGCCTCGCCATGCGACCCCACTCTCTGCCGGCCCCGTCCTCGACCCGCCGCCGCTTTCTCCAGGGGGCCACCGCCGGTGGCTTCGCGATCATCCTGCCCGCCGGAGGCCGGTCGCTGGCCGCGGCCGCCGACCGGCCGGCCTTCGCCACGATCGGCCTGCGGAACCAAGGGTGGACGATCACGAACAAGTCGTTCCCGTTCGTCGACTTCGTGGCGCTGGCCGACGTCGATTCGGGTGTGCTGGCCGACCACGTCGCCAAGGTCGAAAAGGCCAGCGGCCGCAAGCCCGACGCCACCGCCGACTACCGCCGAATCCTCGACCGCAAGGATGTCGATGCGGTGATGATCGCCACGCCCGACCACTGGCACACGAAGATCGCCCTGGAGGCGATGGCCGCCGGCAAGGACGTCTACTGCGAGAAGCCGCTGACGCTCACGATCGACGAGGGCAAACAGATCGAGCGGGCTGTCAAGCAGACCGGCCGCGTGTTCCAGGTGGGCACGATGCAGCGGACAGAGTGCGACGGCCGGTTTCTCAGGGCCATCGCCCTGGTGCGGGCCGGGCGGATCGGCAAGGTGCGGAAGGTCACCTGCGGCATCAATGGCATGGAGCCGTCGCCCGTGATTCCCGAGACGGCCGTGCCGCGGGGGCTCGACTGGGATGTCTGGCTCGGTCCGGCCCCGGCGGTCGCCTACCGGGCGCTCCCCGAAATCCGCAAGGGCTACGGCGGGGGCGTGCCGCTCTACAGCAACGGCCACTACTCCTTCCGGAACTGGCACGAATACTCCGGTGGCAAGCTCACCGACTGGGGCGCCCACCACGTCGACATCGCCTGCTGGGCGCTTGGTTGCTCCGACACCGGCCCCAGTCGGGTGGAGCCGCTCGACTACACGCTGCCGGTCGAATACCAGGACGGCCAGCCGCTCGTGGCCGACCGCTACAACGCAGCGACCGACTTCACGATCAAGGTCGCGTTGCCCGACGACGTGGAGATGATCATCACGAGCAAGGGCGACAACGGGATCCTGTTCGAGGGGGACAAGGGGCGGTTCTTCGTCAATCGCGGCAAGCTCGCCGGCAAGCCGGTCGAGGATCTGAAAGACGATCCGTTGCCCGACGACGCGCTCGAGGCGGTCTACGGCGGCCCCGTGGCGCGGAACCACACCGACAACTTCGTGGCCGCGATCAGGTCGCGAAGGCAGCCGATCTCCGACGTCTGGTCGCACAACCGGATGCTCGAGATCTGCCACCTCGCCAACATCGCGATGCGGCTCGGCCGGCCGCTCGACTGGGATCCGGTCAAGCGGGAGATCGTGGGCGACGCCCAGGCCAACGCCTTCCTCGCTCGCGAGAGCCGCAAGGGTTACGAGACCAGGGCCTGAGACGCCGGCGCGGGCCGCCGCACGGCCTAGCGGAGCGTCAGCAGGCTCTGAAGCAGGTCCAGCTTTTCCGCCCCGGACTTTTTTACCAGGGGGCAGGTGGCACACGTCTGGGTCTGGGCGGTCTTGGAGAGGTCCGACGCCATCACGTACAGCTCCCCGGCCGTCACCTCGCCGTTGCCATCCCGGTCGATGCCGGCAAACTGGGTCTTGAACACCGCCGTGCTCGCCACCTCGGCCGCCGAGATCGCATGGGAGCCGTCGGCATCGGCCCGCTCGATGACCCTCACCACCTGCATCCAGGCCGTCGGGTCCATCACCTGCGCAGTGTCGGCGTTGCTGTAGAGCGCGAGCGTGCCGAACTGGTCGGCGAGCAGGCGAGCCTCCATCACGTCCACGGCACCGTCGCGGCCGGTGTCGGCGGCCTTCCACAGCTTGACGGCCAGAGGTTCCACCACGGCCCGCACGCCGCCCAGCATCCCCAGGTGCGTGGTGAGTTCCGCCTGGCTCGCGATCCCATCACCGTCTTTGTCGACCGCCGTGATCAGGCGATCGGCGACGGATGCCCGGGCATCCACCTCGGGCCGGACCCGGGCGACGGCGGCCCGAGCCTCCGGCAGCGACACCTTCCCGTCGCCGTCGGTGTCGCACGCCGCGAGCAGGGTCTTGGTGTCTTCTTTGCCGCGGCGGTCTGCCGCATCGTCACGGACCTTGGCCAGCCGCTTGGCAACCAGGTCGGCCTGGGTGTCGGAGACCCGGCCGTTGCCGCCGGCGGCGAGCAGCGTCTTGACGGCCGCAAGGTCGGCACCGGCGGGCTGCGCCGTCGGCCCGGTTGCATCTTTCGCCGCGGCGGCCCCCGCCGCGGGGCTTTGGGGCATCGGAGCACCCGTCTCGGGATCGATCACCTTGGACTGCTTGAGGGCTTCCGCGGCTCCCGCGAGGGCGTCGTCGAGCGACACCGCCTGACCACGGGCGACGACGGGCGAGCCGGCGAGCAGAACGATCGCGAGCAGGTGGGCACGCACGAGGAATCTCCTGGGAGCGAGGGGACGAAGCCGC
>CAXNGP010000012.1:0-14049 GCA_964201845.1 Pirellulales bacterium | reverse complement strand
AGACCCGGCACAACGTGGGCTTCGAGGTCTTGGACGTGCTGGCGCGGCGGGCGGGCGATCCGCCACGACGGGCCCGCTTCCAGGGGGAGGTGGCCCAGGTCAGCCTGCGGGGGCATCCGGCCCTGTTGCTCTGGCCGCTCACCTGGATGAATCTGAGCGGTTCGGCCGTGCTGGCGGCCCGGGACTTCTACAAGATCGCGGAATCTGACATGCTTGTGGCCTGCGACGACTTCAACTTGCCGCTCGACACCCTCCGGCTGCGGCCGGCCGGGTCGGCGGGAGGCCAAAACGGTCTGGCGGACATCCTCACCCGGCTGGGCACCACGAGCGTGCCCCGGCTGCGGCTGGGGATCGGGCCGGTGCCGGCGGGCTGGAAGCCGGCCGACTTCGTGCTGGGCCGGTTCGCGAAGCCGGAGCAGGAAGCGGTCGCCGTGATGGTGGAACGGGCGGCCGACGCCACCGAGGAATGGCTGGCCCGCGGCCTCCAGGCCGCGATGAATCGCTACAACTGATCTCACGACATTTTCGACACCACTACCAGCAGAATCTCAACCGGAGGACGATGCCGATGGCCGTATACGAGGGGATGTTCATCCTGGAACCGGGCCGGTATGCCCGCGACCCGGGCGCGGTGACGCAGCAGATTGCCGACCTGATCGGACAGCAGGGGGGCACGGTCCTGGCGGCCCGCCTCTGGGACGAGCGGAAGCTCGCCTATCCGATCAAGGGGCACAAGAAGGGCGTCTACTGGCTGACCTACTTCAAGATGCCGGGCGACGGGCTCACGGTCCTCGAGCGGCAGTGCGAAATCAACGACGACATCCTCCGCAAGCTGGTCCTGCGGGTCGACGATCGGATCGCCGATGCCCTCGTGCAGCATGCCCTCTCGTCCGGTGAGGCGGCCCGGCGACCGGCTCCCGCCGCTCCGGCGGCTGGGCCTCCCGCGTCCTGAAAAAATCGCCCGCCCTCTTGCGGTCCCGAAGCAGGGGGGCTATCCTGCGTCGAGATTGAACAGGCGTTCAGTAACCCAGCATGAAGCCGCTTGCAGGCTTCACCCAGGGAGGATCAACCCATGGCGAGTTTCAACAAGGTGGTGCTGGTTGGCAACGTGACCCGCGATCCCGAGCTGCGGTACATCGCCTCGGGCACGGCGGTGACCGACATCGGGCTGGCGGTCAACGATCGTCGCAAGACGGCCACGGGCGAATGGGTCGAAGAGACGACCTTCGTCGATGTCACGCTCTGGGGACGGACGGCCGAGGTGGCCGGGGAATACGTCACCAAGGGCTCGCCGTTGCTCATCGAGGGCCGGCTCAAGCTCGACACCTGGGAAAAAGACGGTAAGAAAAACTCGAAACTTCGCGTGGTCTGCGAGCGGATGCAACTGCTCGGCGGCCGGGGCGAAGGGGGCCGTGGGGGGGGCGGAGTTGCCGGAGCCGGCAAGTCCCGTGCTCCCGCCCGCACGTCCGGCGGTGAGGAAGAATACGCGCCGGCCTCAGGGTATGATGGGCCCGACGACGTGCCGGCCGGCGGCGGTGGCGACGACGACATCCCGTTCTGATACGGCCCCGTCGTCCGACGAACGACACGCAGACATCCCGATCAACGCAGGTATTCCTGCAAACTCACTGGAACGGAGAACCACCATGCCCACGACATCCGCCCCCCTCGTCGAAGCCGCCGGCAAGCGTCTGCCCAAGGGCACTCGCGGCGGCATCGAACTGCTGCTCGTCCATCCGGTCGAACACCTCGGCAAGCAGGGCGAGGTGGTGGAGGTGAAGCGGGGCTACGCCCTCAACTACCTGCTCCCGCAGGGGCTCGCCACGGTCGCCACCGAGCACCACAAGCGGATGGTCGAGAAGCATCGCGCCAAGCTCGAAGAGATCGCCCGCGAGCGGCTGGCAGGGCTGCGGAGCGTCTTGGCCGAACTCGTGCGGACGAGCGTGACGATCGAGGCCAACGCCAACGACGAGGGACACCTCTACGGCTCCGTGGGCGCCCCCGAGATCTCCCGGTCGCTCAAGCAGCAGGATCTCAGCGTCGCGGCCGATCAGATCATCCTCCAGGGCCCGCTCAAGGAGGTGGGTCTCTACACCGTCAAGGTGCGGCTCGCGGCGGAGGTGGAGGGCGATCTGAAGGTCTGGGTGGTTCCCAGCAGCGGCGAGGCCGGCTCGAAGTAACGGCGGACGCATCCGGCACCGCAGGGAGGCGTCGAGACGATGAGTGCGGCACGGGATGGCGCGCGTGATGGTGGTCCGCGGCGGCGGGTGGACCGACCCGGCCGCGGCCCGGCCGCAGCCCTGGAAGGGCGGGATCGCCCCGGGAATGCCGATGCCGAACGGGCCGTGCTAGGGAGCATCCTGATCAAGCCCGATGTCTGCGACGACGTCGCGCTCGTCGTGCGGCCCGAGGACTTTTTCGACGAAGCCCACCAGATCCTCTACCGCCACCTGCTCGAACTGCACGACGGCGGCAAGCGGATCGACACCACGATCGTCCTGGAGAAGCTGCGGACGCAGGGTGATCTCGACCGGATCGGTGGTCCGCCGCTCCTGGCCGACGTGCTCGAGGCGGTGCCGCACGCGGCCCACGCCACCCACTACGCCCAGATCGTTCGCGACAAGGCGATCCTGCGCAATTTGATCGACGCTGGCACCGACATCCTGCGCGAGGCCTACGACGAGTCGGACGAGCCGCGGCAACTGCTGGCCCGGGCCGAGGAGAAGATCTTCGCGATCCTCGAGCGGCGGAGCTCGGCCGACGCCCAGCCGATCGCGGAGGTGCTCGAGGACGTGATGGTGCGGATGGACGCCCGCATGAAGCACGAGCACGCCATCGGCGGCGTGGAGACGGGCTTCACCGACCTCGACACGCTCTGCGGGGGCCTGCACAACTCCGAGCTGATCATCCTCGCGGCCCGACCCAGCATGGGAAAGACCGCCTTCGCGATGAACATCGCCGAGCATGTGGCGATCGGTCTGCGGCGGCCGGTGCTCTTCGTCAGCCTCGAGATGGCCTGCCTCGAACTCGCCGACCGGCTGCTGTGCTCCTCGGCGCAGGTCAACGGGCACCGGCTCCGCAATGGGACCATCTCCCAGGAGGACCGGCGCCGGCTGGTGCAGAAGTCGTCGGAGATCGGCACCGCGCCGCTCTACATCGACGACACGCCCGGCCGCACGCTCACGGAAATCGCGGCCGTGGCCCGCCGCCTCAAGCGGAAGCAGGAGCTGTCGCTGGTCGTGATCGACTATCTGCAGCTGATCGAGCCCGACAATCCGCGGGACCCACGACAGGAGCAGGTGGCCAGGATCGCCCGCCGGCTGAAGATGATGTCGCGCGAGCTCGATATCCCGGTGCTCTGCCTGGCCCAGCTCAACCGTCAGGCGGAGGCCTCGCGCGACAACCGGCCCCGGCTCAACCACCTTCGCGAGTCGGGAGCAATCGAGCAGGATGCCGACGTGGTGATGTTCGTGCACCGCGAGGAGTATTACCAGACCAACGACGAGGACAAGGAGCGGGTGAAGGGCCAGGCCGAGATCATCGTGGCCAAGCAGCGAAATGGCCCCACCGACGACGTCAAACTGCTGTGGCAGCAGGACTACACGCGGTTCGTGAACCTCGAGCACCGCACCTACGACGAGTTCGAGCAGTTCAGCGGGTTCTAGCTTCACGGCTGCGGGGCCATCCATGGCCCCCGCAGCCGTGGGCGGTCGGAGGGCGAGCCAAGGTCGGCCTCGACCGCCTGCGCCGGCCATCCTGGCCGGCAGACGCCATGGATGCTGCCACCTTTCGCGGGGCCATCCATGGCCCGCGAAGCCTTTGCTCGGCGGAGGGGCAGCCGAGGTGCCCCTCGCCTCGCTGGCTGCTCACCCCTCCGGGTTCGCAGGGCCTCCGCGGAGCGGCGGCCGCCGGCCGGACGTCACCCGGTCGAGTTTGGCCCTCCATGGCCCCCGTAGCGTTGGGGCGGCAGGTCGGCGCTCAGTGGCGGGCGCGGCGGGCGGACCACATTTCCCAGGCGACCGGCAGTACCGAGACGAGCACGATCGCCACCACGATGAGTTCGAAGTTTTTCTGCACGATCGGCATGTTGCCGAAGAAGTAGCCCGCCAGCGTGCAGATCAGCACCCAGGCGAGGCCGCCCGTGACGTTGTAGAAGAGAAACGTCGGGTAGTGCATCCGGCCGACACCCGCCACGAACGGCGCGAAGGTGCGGACGATCGGGACGAAGCGGGCCAGCACGATCGTCTTGCCCCCGTGCCGCTCGTAGAAGGCCTGGGTGCGTTGGAGGTGCTCGTGCTTGAGAAACCAGCGATCGATGGTGAAGGCCCGTGGTCCGATCCAGCGGCCCAGGGCGTAGTTGATGGTGTCGCCGATGATCGCGGCGACGGAGAGCAGGACGAGAACCAGGCCCACATGCAAGTCGTCCGGATAGCGGGCCGCCATGGCCCCAGCGGCGAAGAGGAGCGAATCACCCGGCAGAAACGGCATGATCACCAGCCCGGTTTCGCAGAGGATGATCGCGAACAGGAGGGCGTAGGTCCACGGCCCCCAGGCCTGGAGCACGCCGTGCAGCACCTCGTCGAGCTTGAGGAACAGGTCGAGGATCGAGTCGGGCGAATCCATTCGTTGACCTGGAGGGGGGCGGCTGGCCGCGGGTCAGCCGGGCAGGATCGTCGAGCCGCCTTGGCGAGGGCGGCCCGCGCCGGCAGGTTGCCCGGCATGCCGCCGGCGGATCTCACCGAGCCGTTCGTGCCTTGGCGCCAATACAGGATAGGCCCCGACCGAAAGCAGCGCCAAATCCCGCGGCCCGCGCTCAGGCGACCAGTGCTCCAAGGCCACCAGGAGCCCGCCCCAGGCGGGCAGCGCCAGCGACAGGGCGGGGCCAGCAATGCCCTGGCGGTTCAGGGGTCGAGACGCTCAGCCCGGCGGGCCGCCCAGGCCGAGGCCCGATTGAAGGCCAAGGCCACGATCGCCAAACCGCCCGCGTACACCAGTGGCATCGAGCCGTAGGCGGCGTCTTTCGGATTGATGGCGACCAGGAGAAACAGGACGACCGCCGTCACGCTCGTCAGCGACAGACCGGTGAACACGACGCTCCAGGCTTCCCACTTCATGATGAGACTCCATGTTGTTCGAGTGATCGTTCCGCCGTGGCGAGGGCTCGCCGGGCCGAGTCATCGAGCTGCCTCGGCCCGCCGCCGGCAGGCCTGAGCATCGCGCCGGCGAAGAGCCCGAGCTTGGCGAGCGTCGAGACCCGGGCCCGCTCGTCGAGCACCTCGAAGCCTCGCCTTCTGATCCTGGTCCCGATCGCATGATAGATCCTCGCCGCCGCCCGGACGGCCAAGCGGGAATCGGGATCGAGCGCCGCGATCCCCGCCTCCCCGGCGGTGTAGTAGCCGTCGGCGAACTCGAGGATCGTCCGCACGCCTCGCCGCACCTGCGCTGGGTCGGGCGGCCCGCCGCCGGGCCGCAGGCCGTCGGTCCATTCGATCGGCAGGTAGCAGCGACTCCGCCGCCAGTCTTCCGCGACGTCGCGGGCGATGTTCGTCAGTTGCATGCCCATGCCGAGCGCCGCGGCATGGGGGAGATGGCGGCGATCCTCGAGGCCGAGGATCGGACACATGAGCACGCCGACGGCCCCGGCGACGCGGAAGCAGTACCGCCAGAGGTCGGCCTCGTGGAAGCCGGCCGCCGGCGTGAGGTCTGACCGCATTCCCTCGAGCAGGGCCGAGGCCGCCTCGATCGGCACGTCGTGGCGGCCGACGAGTTCCGCCAGCCAGAGGCTCTCGGCGGCAACCGGACGTGTGCCGGCGGCGATCCGGCGGACGTCGTCGGTGGCCTGTTCGACGAACTCCAACGCCTCCTGTGGCGCGGCGGCGGCATCGACTCCGTCGTCGCACCACCGACACCAGGCGTAGAGACGCTCGACGTCGACCCGCTTGGCTGCCGGCAACAGCCGGCTGGCAAAGGAGAACGAGCGGCTGTGCCGCCGGATCGACTCCCCCGCGGCCGGGCCGCTAACTGCCGACGACATGGAAGTCAGCCGCGATCGTGTCGCAGGTGGCCTTGGCGGAGTTGACGACGCCGGGCACACCGGCCCCTGGGTGGGTGCCCGCTCCGACGAGGTAAAGCCCGGGAATCTCGGAGTCGCGGTTGTGAGGACGGAAGTAGGCGCTCTGCGTCAGCGTCGGGGCGACCGAGAAGGCGGAGCCATGATGGGCGTTGAACCGGCTGGCGAAGTCGGCAGGCGTGCAGTGCCGACGCGTCACGACCGCGGCTCGCAACCCCGGAAGGTGCGGCTCGAGTGACTCCAGAATCGCGTCGCCGTAGCCGGTGGCCACCGCCTCCCAGTCGATCGCCGCGTTGCCCAGGTGGGGCACGGGGCTGAGCACGTAGAACGACTCCCCTCCCGGCGGGGCCATGCCCGGGTCGGTGATCGTGGGGGCGTGGAGGTAGAGGCTGAAGTCTTCGGGCAGGCGATGGCCGTGGAAGATGTCGCGCAACAGGCCTTGGAACCGCCGCCCGAACAAGATCGTGTGGTGGGCCAGGTGCGGATACCGCTGGTTGGTGCCGAAATAGAGCACGAACAGCGACATCGACCAGGCCATTCGCTCGAGCCGCCGCTGCCTGCGGCCGGCCGCGGCGACCCCGCGGTAGAGCTTGGAATAGGTGTGGTGGACGTCGGCGTTGGAGACGACCGCATCGAACGCCTCCAGCGGCACGCCGGCGGCCTGAACGACGTGCCTGGTCGCGCCGCCGGCAGTCTTGAGTGTGACTCGATCGACGGGAGCCTCGAGGCGGAGCGTGCCGCCGAGATCCTGGAAGAGCCGTACCAGGCCGCGGACGAGCGCCCCGGTGCCCCCCTCGGGAAAGAACACGCCCCACTTCCGCTCGATCCAGTGAATCAGCGTGTAGATCGCGCTCGTCTCCAGCGGATTCCCGCCGACGAGCAGGGGGTGAAAGCTGAACGCCTGCCGGAGGTGTTCGTCTTTGACGAATCGTGAAACGGTCGCGTAGACGCTCCGGTCGGCCCGCAGGCGGGCCAGGTGGGGGGCGGCCCGGAGCATGTCGGTGAAGTGCAGGAAGGGAACGGCGCCGAGCTCCTCATACCCCTTTTGGAACACCTGCCGCGAGTAGTCGGCGAACCGCCGGTAGCCGTCCACGTCCGCGGGGTTCACCCGCCGGACCTGCTCGATCAGCCCCGCCTCGTCGGCGACGTAATCGAAGGCCACGCCGTCGCTCCACTGGAGCCGGTAGAGCGGAGTCACCGGCAACAGGCGGACATAGTCGGCCATGCGCCGACCAGAGAGCGCGAACAACTCCTCCAGGCAGTGCGGGGCGGTGATCACGGTCGGCCCGGCATCGAAGATGTAGCCGCCGTCCTCGTAGACGGCGGCCCGGCCCCCGGGCTGATCGTGGGCCTCGTAGCAGACCGTCTCGAAGCCCATCGACTGCAGGCGGATGGCCGCGGCGAGGCCGCCGAAGCCGCTGCCGATCACCGCTGCCCGCCGGTGGAAGCCTGTGCCTGGCCGCGGCGGACGCAGCCCTGCGACGGTCGCCAGGCTCACGGCAGGGCCTCCGCCTTCGTCGGCTGATTGGCGATCCGCAGGGCGTCGCAGACCGCGGCCAGCGGGCCGGTTTCGCGGCCGCCGCCCGTCGCGCCGGCGAGCCTATCGATCGCCCGGTCGAGCCGGGCGTTGATCGCCGTGGCCGCCCGGCGGTGGGTCGCTTCGAGCAGATCCTTGGCGAGCGGGCGGAACGCGGCCGGCTGCTCGACAGAACGTCGGAGGCGATGCTGCCAGGCTGCAAACTGTCGGGCCGACAGCTCGCCGGCGGCCCACGCCCAGGGCCACGTGACGCGGCGGTTGCGGAGGTCGTCGCACCGATCCGACCCGTCGAGCAGCTCGCAGAGCTCGTCGAGGTCGTTTTTCATCTGCAGGCAGATACCCACCCGGCAGCCGAAGGCGGCAACGGCTTGCAGCGCCTGCGGATCTCCCGCGGCAGCGTGGGCCCCGCACCAGGCCGCCAGGGACGCGAGCCGGCCGGTCTTCCACCGCGAGATCGCAAGCGCCGTGACCTGGGCCTGCCGCGGCGTGACCTCGTCGATCCGGGTGGCCAGGTCGATCGCCTGACCCTCATGACACTGCCGGGCCACCGCGATGCACCTGCCCACGAGCGCCGCCGACCGGGCGGGATCGTCCAGGGCGGCGGCCGCCAGCTCGAGCGCCCGGAAATACATCCAGTTGCCGGCGTTGACGGCCCGGGCCGGCCCGATCACCCGGTGGAGCGCCGGCTGGCCGCGGCGGGTGAGCGAGTCGTCTTCGAAGTCGTCGATCACGAGCGAGCCGGCGTGAAGCATCTCGACCGCATCGACGATCAGCGCGGGAGCCGTCGAGCGGCCGCCGGCGAACGCATAGGCCCGCTCGAGCAGGGTGGCCCGAAGCCGCTTGCCGCCCACGCCGGGATAGAGATCGGGGGTGAGTTGGAGAGCCTTGGACCAGCCGTGCCGGGTGCGGGCAGTCTGGTGTGTCGCGCCGGCGAAGCCGAGAGGATGTGCAGTCATGTCGCCACCGGATCCGGGAGTGAGACGAACGACCGGGCAAACCGAATCGGTGCCAGACCGGAGGGCGGCCAGCCGATCACGATCCGGGCTGCATCGGTGAACGTGAAGCGATGGGCGTAAAACCGGGCGATGCGCTCTTCCGGCAGCACGCGGTAGAACCGCTGGAAAATCTTCCAGCGGTCTGCGGGCCTGACCAGGCAAAAGAGCAGCCGGTTGAGAAAGCGGGCGAAGCCCCGCCTGAGCCGGTCCTCTGCGGCGGCCGAGGCGATCGCCGTGGCGACCCCGTCGGGGCTGGCCCGGGCGACGAGCTCCGCGAAACGAACCGCCAGCGGCATCGAATAGCCCGTGGCGGCGTGGTACCAGCCGCCGGCATAGCCGCCGGCCAGCGACGGCCCCGCGCGATCGGCTGCCGTCGCATAAGGCATCGGCAGGCATCCCTGCTCCGTTCGGATCAGTTTCGCCGATGCTGCACCGGCCTCGGCCAGCCGCGTCGCGATCAGCTCGACGGCCCGCGATTCGTCACAGGTCGGCTCTTCGTGGAAGCGGGTGTATTCGAGCAGCACGCGGTCGGGACCCAGCGGCAGTTCGTAGAGAAACTCGAAGCCGGCGGCCTGGTCTGCCCGAACGTCCATGACCGTCGGTTCCGATGCCGGCCAACGCCCGGTGGTTTCATACTCATGACCGATGAAGGTCTGGTAGCCCGCTCCGCCCGGCGCGGTCCGAGCCGTCCGCCCCCGACAGTCGATCACCTCCCGGCAGGAAACGTCGGTGGTCCTGCCGAGTCTCGCCGCAGTCGGCGAAAGGATCTCGCACGACTCGCCGGTGCGAATGACGAGTCGACCGGGGCGTGCCGCCCCTCCCGCGCCGCCTGCCAGCGACAGCGTCGCCTCGCGGAGGCGGTCGGAGGTGATCGTCGCGTACGGGATTGTCACCCGCCGCGACAGCCCCGGAAACCTGACGCGATAGCCGGGCCAGCGGCAGGAGACCAGCGGGTCGAACCAGCTTCGCGCGCCCTCGGCGACATCCGTTTCGTGAAACGACCACGTGTGATTGCCGCACAGCTCATCGGCCCGTTCCAGAAGCAGGACGGTCGCCTCCGGCCGGTGCCAGGCCAGGGCATGGGCCAAGAGGCAGCCCTGCAGGCCACCCCCCACCAGGCAATAGTCGAACTCCGGGGCGGCTGGGGTCGGGGGCACGGTCATGCGGGGCTCCCGAAGCGAAGCGGCTGCGTCGTTCGCCGTCGGGCAGACGCATCGAGCAGCGGGGCCAAGCCATGCAGGAGCAGGTGCGGTACGGCCACGGCGCTCAACCCGATGAAGGTCGCGCGGATGAGCGTCTCGTTCCAGCCAGAGCCGCTGAGCATGAGCCACGCCGCCAGCCCGACCAGGGCGATCGCGGTCACGGTCAAGGGCGCGAGGCTCGTGGCCAGCTCGGGCCAGCTTTCGCCGAGTTCGCGGCGGAGTCGCTTGAGTCCCCGGGCCGAATGCCAGGCGCAGAAATAGACCGGGAAGCTCACCAGCGGGCTCGCGACGGCGAACAGCGCCACCAGCGACGCGACCATGGCGTTGTCCGTGATCAAGATTCGCCGCACCCGCCCGCTCCTGGTGGCGGCCACCAGGCCCTGGAGCGCCCAGCCGACAGCCGCGGTGGGCAGCATGATCCATGAGCAAGCCCTCAGCAGGCTGGTGGCGTGCTGGATGGCCGGGGCCGAGCCCCCCAGGGCGACCACGCCGAGGATCTCGCTCACCTCGTGGCCCTGAAACACGAGTGGCGTCCAGATCACGAGTCCTCCGCGGGCGAGTCGAAACACCGGCCGCAGGAATCGCGGGCCGATCGGGAACCGCGATTCCTCCTGTCCGAAGTGCCAGGCCGACCCCAGGAAAAACGCAACGATCGTGGCAGCCGGCGCGAGGAACCAGCCGCACACGACCACCACCGCAACCGCGAGATAGGCGGCCAGAAACACCGGCAGCCAAGCAACCCCCAGCACCGGTTCGAGTCGCGGCCGGGCAAAGCGATGGTCGGCCGCGCCGTGGGGCAGGCCGACCATCGCGATGAGCACCGCCAAAACGCCAGCCGTGACACTGGCCACGGCCGCAGAAAAAAAGCACGCGGCCCCGATCATCGCCCAGCAGAGCAAGATTATCGAGGCCGCGTGCATGTCATCACTATTCTGCCGCAGAAAGGAAGGGCCGATCAGACCGTGCCATACGCTTCGCCCGCGAGCGACTTGGTGCTCTTGGCCCGGGCGATCAGATAGATCAGCACGCCAAAGCCAGCCTTGGCGGTCATGTCGGCGATCGCGTATCCAATCTGCAGCCCAACGACGCCGTTGGCACCGGTGACGCCGGCCGCCGCTCCAGCGGTGCCGGCCTTCGCCGCGAGGGCTTCAGGCGTGCCTCCGAGCGCGTAGGCGATCGGATAGACGGCCCACGTGACCAGGATCACCAGCCGGGCGATCTCGAGGAGCTTGCGGGCCGCGGGCGGTTGGCTGTCGAGCGAGTTCGTCAGTTCCGTCCAGAGCACGTACAGGATGTAGAAGAAAGGAACCGACGAGAGGCCGCCCCAGATGACCCGCTCGGTCCAGCGCGTGGGATCGGAGATCACCTCGCCCGGATAGCCGAGCGCGATCATCAACGCCGCCGCGATCACCAGCCGTGTCAGCAGGCTCGTCGCCTTGGCCGCCGGCAGCCGGAGGACGGCCACGAGTTCGACCATCAACAGCGGCACGGTGAGGATCCAGTCGGCATACCGATAGAAGTCGTTGAAGGCGGCTCCGCTGCCCTTGTAACCACCGTCCGCCAGCGAGTAGGCGTCGTGCCAACTGTGGCGAATCATGAAATAGTGATAGCAGGCGATCGATACCACCAGGCCCGACACCAGCAGGGCGGGACGGTATTCCGGATCGACATGCGCCCGAGACATGTAGAGGAACAGAGCCGCCGCCCCCATCGTCGCGACCGTCATCGAGAAGATGTTGTCCACTGCGTTGTACTGGAACACCGACAGGTCGGGCATCGCCGACCCCAACAAAACGAAGCCTTCAATCATCGCTTCACCTCTTTTCAAATGGTGCTGAAAACAATATTCGACGCCTCACCAACTCGGCGCTATTCGCCAGTTTCATAGACAAGCCGCGTCGAACCGACCATTGGCAACGATTGATTGCCCTCTCGAGCGGCTCTTCACGCTTTTCCCCCGGAACTCGCGGGATGATAGCCCGCTGTAGGACACTTCGGCAAGCCGATGCCTGCGGAGGAGCACGATCTGCCTCCCGGCGGGCGGCTCCGACCCCCAGCCTGGCAGACGGCTTTTCCCGCGAGATTTCCCCTCTGGCAGCGGATTGCTCCACGAGACAGTCTCCGCAGCCGATCCCAGACGCAGCCCGAGAAGAGCTCCGTGGTTCGGGCCCGGCATCCCGTCCCCGGGTCGTCCGCGATCGCCGCCCCTCGTGAAACGTCCGTCAATCCGACCGCGTCAGCCGATCCGGGACACGTGCACGGCCACCTCCATGCCATGCGTGCCGCCGCCAATGCACACGCCCTTGACGGGGGCGACGTCGGCGTAGTCCCGGCCCCAGCCGATGGTCACGTGGAGCGATCCCGCGGGGCAGTCATTGGTCGGATCCACGTCGAGCCAGCCCTCCGTGCCGCCCCAGCAGGCCAGCCAGGCGTGCGACGCGTCGGCCCCGACCATGCCGGCCTGACCGACCGCACCGGGCGGCCGCTCGTTGGAGATGTAGCCACTGACGTAGCGGGCCGCGAGGCCGAGCGACCGAAGGCAGGCGATCTGGAGGTGGGCGAAGTCCTGACAGACGCCGCGCTTGAGCGCGAAAACCTCCTCGACCGGCGTGCTGGTGGTCGTGGCGGCCGGGTCGTAGGCGAACTCGCGGTGGATCCGGGAGGTGAGATCGATCAGCGCCTCGTGCCAGGGGCGGGAGGGCGTGAACGACTCGCCCGCCCAGGATGCCAGCCGCGGTGAGGTGGGCACCAACGGAGACTCGCAGGCGAACTGCCGCGCTGCGAGGGTGGCCACGTCGGTGTCGCGCGTCAGTCGGTCGCGGAGCGTCTCCCAGGGGAGCGGCTCCCACGTCCGCCAATCGCGGGCTGGATCGACCTCGACCATGCTCGTCGACGTGACGACGAGCCGTCGGTGTCCGGCCTCGATCGCGAACATGCCGACCCGGTTGCCGAAGCTGTCGAGGCGACTCGAGACGACGGCGGGCTCCGGGTCGATGGCGAGTTGGTTGGACAGGAGGCGCTGGTGGGGCAGTTCCCGGGGCACGAGACGAATCTCGTTGTGGCAGACCGGGACTGCGTCGCTGTAGGAGTAGACGGTCTCGTGCCGGACGTCGTAGCGGGCGGGCGTGTCGGCGGGCTTCATGCGGGCGAGCCTGCGGTGGAGTCAGACGCGTGACGTTGCGCCTGGGTGACGATGTCGACCCCCGCCGATTCACTCCAGGCTGCCAGGAGCCTGTGAAACACGGGGCCAGGTGCACCCGAGCCGACGGCCCGGCCGTCGAAGCGGGTCGCGGGCAGGAGGCAACTCGGTGTGCTCGTGAGCAGGATTTCATCGGCGGTCGCGAGGTCGACCTGTCGCAGCGACTCCTCCCGCCACGGGATCGCCAGGCGTTCGGCGAGGCCGCGGGCGAAGGCCAAGCTCACGCCGGAGAGCGCGTCGGCCGCCGGTGGGACCACGATCCGGCCGGCGCGGACGACCGCCACGTTGGCGGTCGAGGTCTCACTGATCCGCCCGTCGGCGTGGGCCAGGATCGCGCGGGCCCCGGGCTCCGCGGCGGCCGCCTCCCGGTCGGCGAGAAAATAGTGTAGGCGGCTGCGGACCTTCGCGGCCAACGGCCAGCAGTCGTCGGGGACCTGGCGCACGGCGACGCTGCGAAGCATGACGCCTCGGGCATACGCCCCGGCCCAGAGGTTGAAGGCGAGAGGAAAGCTGTGGATGCCGACCCGCGGCGGGCCGGAGCGGCCGCCGTGCTGCGCCGCCAGGTCGCCGGCGGTCGCGAAGATGACGAGCCCGAGGTCGGGAGGTGGTTCGCCCGGCGCCGTGGCATCCAGCACCGCATGGTTGTGGCGGGCCACCTCGTCGGCGGCGGCCATCAGCTCGTCGATCGTCACACGGGGTGCGAGCCCCACGAGCCGCAGCGAGTGGTGCAGCCGCTCGGCGTGCGGCTGGGGCAAAAACAGCCGGCCCCGAAAGGTGCGAAGTTGCTCGGTGACCGTCGCGCCCATCACGAAGCCGGCGTCGCCGGCGGGCACCGCGAAGGCCTCGCGGGGCAGGAACCGCCCATCGAGCCAGGCCACCTCGCCCCTGCTCTCAGCCCCGATCCCGGACAGGTCGCCCATGGGGTACGAAAGAGGTGGGCGAGCTGGCGAGAGCGTCTGGACTTCGAATGGACCGTGCCGCACCAAGTGGAGGATAGGGGATTTGAACCCCTGACCTTCTGGCTGCCAGCCAGACGCTCTCCCAAT
>CAXNGP010000011.1:0-14574 GCA_964201845.1 Pirellulales bacterium | reverse complement strand
AGCGAATGTCGTTGACTTCCGCGACGCCGACACCACGGCAGGCACATACACGCCAGCCGCTGGTCCTCCTGTGACTGGCGTCGAGCCGCCGGCAGACGGCACCTGGGGGGCGTGGAACGCGGATCGCTTCGAGAGCGTGGGGGAACTCCTGGGGGTCCACGGCGAAACGAAGGCGGCGTTCGACAACTTGCAGACGAACAACCTCCCCGTGCCCCCCTCGCTCGCGGTCTCGCACCCACAAATCCTCGACGCCGTCGGCGTCCCCTCGAGGTTCGCGACCACCGTCACGGGCAACGCCGGGGGCCGCACGCTCAACCGCTGGCGGGAACCGGGCCGTGTCAACGTCAACACCTGCAATCGGCAAGTGTGGGAGGCCGTGATCGGCCGCGGTATGGCGAATCCCTTTGCCGCCACCCCCGCTCGCTCGATGGGCGACGTGCTCCTCAACACGCCCGGCATCTTCACCTCCCCGACCCGGGATCCCAAAACCCTCGATCGCACCCTCGCGAACCGGCTGGCCAACATCGCGACCTGCAGGTCGAACGTGTTCGCGGTCTGGATCACCCTGGAACTCGTCGATCCGGACATTCGCAGTGGCTCGCCCAGTCTTCATCGCTTGTTCGCGATCGTCGACCGTTCCGTGCCGGCCGGGTTCGCGTTGGGCCAGGATCTCAACGCCCGCGACACCGTCCGCCTGCTGCGGTACCTGGAGTGACCCCGATGCGTTGTCTCTCTTCAGCCGGACATTCCGCACCGCAACGCCGCCGGCTCAGGGCAGGGTTCAGCCTCACCGAGCTCCTCGTCGCCAGCGGCATCGGCCTGATGGTGATGGCGTCGGTGGCGTCCCTGTTCACCGTCTTCGGCCGGGCGCTTTCCCAAAGCCAGTCGACCGTCGACCAGGTGGCACGGCTGCGGGCGGCGGGCTGGAAGTTGCGG
Organism: Pirellulales bacterium; assembly: GCA_964201845.1. Lineage (GTDB taxonomy): Bacteria > Planctomycetota > Planctomycetia > Pirellulales > UBA1268 > QWPN01. The sequence continues at coordinate 13,638 of CAXNGP010000011.1, read as the reverse complement.
CAGGATTTGGCGGGCTTGACCTGCCGCGTGACGCCCTGGCTCTCCCCAGAGGCTGAGGCTGGCTACTTCGAGTGCGTCGAGGGGCCCCGCAAGGACAACGCGGCTGCCCATGGGCTCTCGAATCTGGAAGCCGACACTGACGATATCCTGATGTTCACGACCCGCTCGCCTGCGGGCAGGTTCTTCGGTCGCTATGCCGACGCCAACCGGACGATCGAGTCGCCCTACGCGGAAGTGGCCTGGTTCTGCCGCGAGGCCGGCACGCAGCCGGTCACCGGCACGAAGCTCTACAACCTCTACCGGCGGCAGTTGTTGATCGTCGCCTACGTGGGCGCCGCCGAGTTCACGGGCAACTCGATCGCGGGGATCCTTCCCACCATCGACTACGACATCTCGCTGCGGGTGGACGGGGGCCGGCTCGTCCCCAACACACTCGGTGACCTCACGAAGCGTGAAAACCGGTTCATGCACCTGGTGACGCCATTCCCTCATGAGATGCGTTACGATCCTTCGTCCGCGAACCGCCTTATCCCGCAGGCCACTTTCGAGACCACGTCGCGATCTGGAGAAGACGTGGTGCTCACGAACGTCATCTCGTTCGACATGCGGGTGTTCGACCCCGAGGCACGGGCCCAGGTGTCGGGCACGATCACCCGCTACCCGGGCGATCCGGGATATTCACCCGGCACTGGCGCTTACGGCGCGTACGTCGATCTCGGTGCCGGTCAGGGCGGTCGGCTGGCTCGTGCCATGGAAGCCAAGTCGGGGCTGTCGGGAGCCCGGCCCACCTACGACACCTGGAGCCAGCACTACGAGTTCACCGCAGCTGGTCGATCCGGCCTCAACGTATCGACCGAGTACGTGACCGCCCCACCATATCCCGTTCCGCTCAAGGGGGTCGAAGTCCGAATTCGGTGCTATGATCCCGTCGGAAAGCAGGTGCGGCAGGTGACCGTCCGGCAGTCATTTGGATCCCGCTAAAGTCGTTTCGCGATCGCCATAACCTTTTTGTTTTCGAGAGACGCCATGCCTCCCTCATCGCCATTGCACCGATCGACCGCCAATCGCCACGCGTTCACCCTCGTCGAGTTACTCGTCGTGATGACGATCATCGGGATGCTGATGGCCCTGCTTCTGCCGGCCGTGCAGAACGCCCGCGAGGCCGGCCGCCGGACGGCCTGCACCAACAACCTCTTCCAGCTTGCGCTCGCCGCAATCCGTTCCGATGAGCAATCCGGGTTCATCCCGGGCTGGCGAAACCGAAGCCCGCGGCCCGCGGACACCATTGGCACCACGTTCAACAATACGGTTTCCTGGCCCCTCCCGCTCCTCCCCTTCATGGAGCGCAACGACGTCTACAAACAGTGGGCGGCCAGCACTGCGACGAGCCCGGCACCCTACATCGCCTTCTTCGTCTGCCCATCGAGTCCGCCCGACGCGCTGACCCAGCCGAACCTTTCCTACGCGGGCAACTGTGGGGCCGGACTCGCCGCCAACCGCTTCGACGGCGTGATGGGCGACACCACGACGACCGGGGGGCGCACAAGTTTCGACGAGGTGGCCAACGCTGATGGAACACCGACGACGATCCTGCTGACCGAGCGCTGCGGCCCCGGCAACGTCAAGGGAAACTCGCCGCTCTACCAGACGTGGTGGGACCGTCGAAGCATCGCCACCACGGTCAACTTCAACGTGAACACGGCGACGTACACGGCCTGGGCGAACACGCCGCTGCCGGTGATCGGCATCGTCGGAACTCCACCCACCAAGATCATCAACAACATCGCGACCCCGTTCCCGGGTTTTCTCAGTCAGCCGTCCTCCAACCACCCGGGCGGCGTCGTCACAGCGTTCTGTGACGGCCACACCGCCTTTGTCAAGGATTCCATTGGGGCCGCTATCTACGCCCAACTGCTTTCCAGCAACGGCGCCGGGGCGTCGTCGCTCTCGAACGGCACCTGGCAGGCCGGGCCCTATGTCCTCCGGGAATCCGATTACCAGTGAGCGGGCGGCGGACGGGACCGGCTGGCCGCCGCCGGCCGGCCGTCTATAACCGGGATGTGTCGTCCCCCGGTGAACCTGCCATGCCTGCCTCCCCTGCCTGCTCCAGTCCGGTGCTTTCCGATCTCCCGCCGTCATCGTCCGGCCCCGTCATCGCCCCGCGGGCGTCGATCGACGTCGGTGACCTCCGCGACCTGCTCGTCGCGCACCGCATCTATCGGCTGATCGACGGCCCGGAGCGGCTGCGGCGGTTCATGGAAAGTCACGTGTTCGCGGTTTGGGACTTCCAGAGCCTGCTCAAGGCGCTCCAGCAGCGACTGACTTGCACGAGCATTCCCTGGCTACCCACAGCCGATCCCGAGGCCCGCCGGCTCGTCAACGAGATCGTGCTCGACGAGGAGTCGGACGAACTGCCCGAGGGTGGCTCGGCATCGCACTTCGAGCTCTACCTCGACGCCATGCGGCAAGCCGGCGCCGACACCCGCCCGATCGAGCGGCTGCTCGACCTGCTTCGCGGTGGCGCCAGCCTCCGCGCGGCGCTCGACACCTGTGGCTGCCCGCCGGCCGCCGCGGCCTTCGTGCGGCGGTCGTTCGCGGTGATCGAGTCGGGCTCCACCGCCGCGATCGCTGCCGCCTTCACCTACGGCCGCGAAGACGTCATCCCCGACATGTTCCGCGGATTTGTCCTGCGGCTGGCCGACGAAGATCCCACGGCCTGGGGTCGGTTTCGCTTCTACCTCGAGCGTCACATCGAGCACGACGACGAACACCACGCCCCGGTCTGTCGGCGAATCGTCGGCCGACTGTGCGGTGACGACGCGGCGAAGTGGCGCGAGGCCTCGGCCGCCGCCTGCGAATGCCTCGCAGCTCGCATCGCCCTCTGGGACGCGATCGTGGCGGCATGAAAGCCCCGTGGCGGTGGAGCTCTCATGAAAGCCCCGTGGCGCAAGCCCGGGGACCAGGTCGCAAATCCGCTCGCGCCTGCCATCCCCCGGCTCGCGCCGGGGGCTTCTATGGATGAAGCTCGCGCCGGGGGCTTCTATGGATGAAGCTCGCGCCGCGGGCGGATGAAGCTCGCGCTGGGGGCTTCTATGAAGCTCGTGCCGCGGCGAGCCGTCGCTCACTCGTCGTCGAACGGACGGCGGGCGGGGCGGTCCGGCTCGGGCTCCCCGTCGCCCGGTGCCGGCTTGGCTTCGGCGGGCTTCGCCTCCCGCTCAGCCCCGCCTGCAGCTTCGGTCTCCTCCGAGGTCTGCCGCTCCCGCCAGGGCTTGGCCGCCTCATAGCTGGCCAGTTCGGCCTCGAGCTGCTCCTTCACTTCGTCGCTCTCCGCCCCCTTCTCGACGGCCTGCTTGCTGTATTTGCGGGCGTTCTCGAAGTCGCCGGACTCGGCGTAGGCGGCCGCCAGCGTGCTGATAATGTGGGCCTCCTCCCACTTCGTCTCCTCGCAGGCCGTCGTCGCCAGTTCGATCGCCCGCTTGCCGTCGCGGAGGTCCTCGTCGGGCGAAGTGGCCAGCAGCCACGCCAGGTTGTTGAGTACGCCCGAGTCGTCGGGCTCGAGCGCATGGGCCTGCTCGAGATCGGCCAGGGCGGCGGGATGGTCGCCGATCGAGATCGCCGCGTCGCTGCGGCCCCGGCGGCAGGGGAAATTGTCGGCGTCGATCTCGAGCGCCCGGCTGAACCGCCGGATCGCCTCGCGGGGCTGCTTGGCCGCGAGGTAGAGCATGCCCAGTTGGCCGACCACGGCCGCGTCGTCGGGATCGCGGGCGGCGAGTTTGCGGAAGTCGCGAATCGCGGCGGCGTAGTCTTCCTGCTCGGCCGCGATCAGCCCCCGAAGCTCGAGGGCGGCCGGCGTGTCTGGCTTGTCCTCGAGGATCGTCTCGATGTCGGCCAAGGCCGCGTCGGTATCACCCGCCTGCTGGAAGACCCGGGCCCGCAGCAGGAGGGCGGCCGGGTTTTCGGGGTCGATGTCGATGGCGCGGTCGATGTCTTGGAGAGCCTCGTCGCGGTCGCCCTCGATCGCCCAGATCCTGGCCCGCTGCAACAGCGGGCCGATCGCGTCGGGTTCGAGGTCGATCGCTCGGCCGAAGGCCGCCTTGGCGTCGTCCATTTTTTCGGCCATCAGGCAGGCCAGGCCGAGCGCCTCCTGCACGGCGGCATCCCGCGGATCCTCCTCCGCGGCCACCTCGAGATCCTCGCGGGCGGCGTCGTATTCGTCGGCCGCGAGCCGGAACAGACCACGGGCCCGCCGCACCTCCGGGTCGCGCGGCGAGAGCTCGACCGCGGCATCGAAGAAGGCGGCTTTCTCGCGGGCGTCTTCGGTCAGTTCCGCCAGCACGAGCGTGGCCTGGGCCCGCTGCAAGCGGTCGTCGCCCAGAAGGCCGAGCGCCTTGGCGGCAGCCTGGGCCGCCCGCTCCCGGTCGCCCCCGGGCAGGGACTGGAGCCGGGCGATCATCAGGTGCGCGCCGCCGAGTTTGGGGTCGCGGCCCACCACCTCTTCGAGATCCCGCATCGCGAAGGCGCGGATCCGCTGCCACTGCTGATCGGGCCGGCCCGGCCGGAAGATCGCCTCGGTCAGCATGCCGGCCCGGTCGATCAGGGTGCCCGTGTAGAGATCCTCCGCGAACTTCCGCGACTCCTCGTCGAGGCCCTTGTCGAGGGCCGTGCGACAGAGGTCGAGCACGCGGGCGTAGTCGTCGAGATCGTCGACCGCGAGTTTGGCATCGATCGCCTCGTTGAGGGCTTCCTGGCCCGGGGCGTCGCCAGTCTCGGGGGCGGCCGCCGGAGGGGCTGGCTTTTCCGTGGTCGCCGCCGGTTCGTCCCCCACCACGATCGGAAGGGACGCCAGCAGGAGCCAGAGGGGAATCCCGAAACGGCGGATGGATGGCATGGGTGAGGCGTCTCCTGAACTCTCGATAGTATGCGGCAACCCGGAGGAGGCGGCTATAGCGGTGCCGGCAGGTCGCGGCGGGCGAAGATGATCCCCCCGGCCACATAGGCGGCCAGGCCGATTCCCAGGAGCACGGCGTCGTAGCGGGCCAGCAGCCACCAGGCGTCGGACTCGCCGCTGACCAGCCGTTGCGGCTCGTAGGCGTTAAAGACCGAGAGCCAGCCCACCCACTCCAACCGCCCGCTCAACCGGCCCACGAGTTTCGCCAACAGCGACACCACGTAGAACCCGCACAGAATCCCGATCGCATGCGAGCGATGGCTGCCGGCCGCCGAGCAGAGGGCGGCCAGGCCCGCCATGCAGACCATCAGCCCGAACACGTTGCCGACCGCCGGCACGAACCGCGCCGGGTCGAGTTCGGCCGACCAGGGCCCGAAGGCCACCGCCGTCCAGGTGCCCGCCAGGAGCACGCCGCAGAGCGCGGCCGCGCCGGTGACGGTCGCGGCTGCGTGCGACGCATAGACGGCCCAGCGCCTCACCGGCGCCGCGAGCACCATCTCCATCGTGCCCCGCTCGAGCGGCCCGGCCACGGTGTCGCTGCCTCGGGTCACGCCCCAGACGGTCGCCCCCAGCACGACCACCGGGTCGACGAAGGCCAGCGCCACACGGCCGGCATGGGTCGCCACCTCGGTGAGCTTCACTCCCGAGAGCTTCTGCCAGTCTTCAGGGATCAGCCGCAACAGCATCTGGAAGTCGCCCATCGGCACCTGCGACTGCAACCAGATGTAGATCCAGGGAAAGGCCCCCCAGAGCGCCGCCATCGCCAGCCACAAGAGCCTCTGGTCGCCCCACGCCTGCCGCCAGACCGCGCCGTTCAGCATCCGCGCGTCTCGGCGCCGGGGGAGCGGCGAAGCTCCGCCCCGCATCCCCGGGCTTGCGTCCGGGGCTTCGATACCTTGCTCACGCTGCAGGCCGAGAGATCCCGACTCGCGGTTGGTCATTCCACGGCTCCTCGGTGGAACCGGTCGTACACGGCCGCCAGTCCGATCGGCTCCACCTCCACCTCGGCCAGCGGCAACGTCGCCAGCCAGCCGAGCAACGGCGCCAGCGACTCGGCCGCCTCGAGCACCAGCCGCTCCTCACCGGCGATCGCGGCGTCGGCGACCACCCGCACGCGGCCGGCCAGCGCGTCCGGCACGCCCTCGAAGCGGCCCGCCAGCCGCGCCCGGATCACGTGGCCGCGGCGCACATCCCGGATCGACTGCTCGTGCACGAGCCGGCCGGCCCGCATGATCGCCACCCGGCCGCAGATCGCCTCCACCTCGGAGAGCACGTGCGACGAGAAGATCACCGTCCGTCCGGCGGCATTGGCCTCGCGAACGAGATCGAGCACCTCGGCCCGCGCGGTCGGATCGAGGTTGGCCGTGGGCTCGTCGAGGATCACCACCGCGGCCTCGGTCGCCAACACGGCCGCCAGGGCGAGCTTCTGCCGCATGCCCGTGCTCATCCGGGCCACCTGCCGGCCCAGGTCGAGCCCGAGCCGATCGGCCACCGCCACCGCGTCGGATCGACGGCAGGAGGCCCGCAGGCGGGCGAAAAAGCTGAGCGTCTCGTGTCCCGTCATGCGGCGAAACAGCCGGGCCTCACCCGGCAGGTAGGCCACCTCTCCCCGGAGGGCGAGCGCGTCGGTGACGGAGTCGAAACCGGCCACGCGGGCGGTGCCGGAGGTGGGCCGCAGGTAGCCCATGATCAACCGCACGAGCGTCGTCTTGCCGGCGCCGTTGGGGCCGAGCAGGCCGAAGACTTCGCCGCCGGCAACCCCGAGCGAGCAGCCGTCGAGCGCAGTGAACCCGCCGTAGCGCTTCGTGAGGCGGTCGGTGACGACGAGCATGCGGCTTCCGGCAGGGAGACGGTCGGGCAGGGAGGATGGCGGGCGCGAGGTTGGCAGGCGGGTCGAGAAGGGACGGCGCACGGGGCGAGCGACCGTCCGTTCAGCCGGACCACTCCCGCCAGAAATAATAGCCGGCCAGCGCGAAGGCGATGAGTGACACCGCGGTCCGCACCACCCTGGGCGAGAGCCGGCGGGCCAGTTGCACCACCGCGACACCCCCGGCCACCGCGCCGACCGCCAGCACGGCCACGTGCGGCCAGGAGACTTCAAACCCGCCGCCGATCGCCGCTCCGGCAAACAGCGCTGCGGCCACGCCGTTGATCACGGTGGCGAGCAGGTTCTTGACCGCGTTGAGCGCGTGGATGTCGCCGGGGCCGAGCACCGGCAGCACGGCCAGCATCAGGATCCCGATGCCGGCGCCGAAATACCCGCCGTAGATCGCGACCAGCAACTGCAGCAAGCCGGTCGCGGCGATCCGCGCCGGCGAGGCCGCGGCCGGCGCGGCGGCCTCGCCCGGCGGCTTCCGTCGGGTGACCATCCGCGCCACCTGCGGCTGCACGGCGAACAGCACCGCGGCCATCAGGATCAGCCACGGAACGACGGAATCGAACGATTCCTTGGGCAGCCAGCGGAGCAGCGCCACACCGATCATCGCCCCGACCACGCTCGGCAGCACGAGCCATCGCGCCCACACCGGTTGCTGCGGATGCACGCCTCGCGAGGCCCAGGCCGCCGCGGCGCTGCCGGGCCAGAGCCCGATGGTGCTCGTCACGTTGGCCGACACGAGCTGCCCCGGCCCGGGCGGCAGGACCGTCCCCAGGATGCCGAACGTCAGGATCGTGCCCCCGCCGGCAATCGCGTTGACACCACCGGCCATGAGACCGCCGAGAAACACGATCGCGAACTCTGCGGGGTCGCTCATGGCTGATCGGCGGCCGGCGGCGCCAGGATTGCCGGCGGCATCGGGCCGGCGGGCGCCGCGGGACGAGCGGGCACGGCCGGAGCCGGAGCAACCAGAGGCGGCGCGGGGGCAACCACCGGGTCGGCTGCGGCGGCATACACCCCCCGCCCGCAGTCGAGCAGCAGATGGCCGGCCCAGAGCAGCGGATGGCTGGCGTCGACCAGATCGACGTCGGGTGATTTCTTGAGCCGCGGCTCGCGGTCGAGATCGGGCCGCTCGGGGGTGACCACGTCGACGGCCCGCTGCCAGGCCTCCGCCGGCGGCACGGGATTCTGCCCGGTGGTCTCGCGGAGAAACTCCTGCACGAGGCTCGTGCCCACCGCCCCGCCGCTCCGCCAGCGGCTCATGAGCACGGTGTGGCCGCCGGCCGCGATCAGGTCGACGGCCGGCAGAAACAGATCTTCACCCGGCCGCGCGGGGGGCTTGAGCAGGCCCCCGGCCATCGCCGACTGCACACCCGGCAGGACCACCTGTCGCGGCCGCTTCGGGGGCGGAGCCAGCCAGTCGGCCAGCGAGATCCCCGGTCGCGGCCCCACGGCCGCAAGCAGCGGCCACGGAGCGCCGGGGCCGCCCGCGGTGAGCTCGTCGTAGATCACGAGCGTGTCGAACAGCGATCCGATCAGCACAGGCGGTGCTCCGGACGCCGGCGGCTCGAGCACGACGGCACTGGTGACGCCCGCGGTCATTTCGGCGGCGGTCACGATGGCCGCTTCCCGTTTCTCCCCCCGGCTCATCCGGCCCAGCAGGAGGCCCGTGCCGCCGCCGGACCGCGGCTCGAACTGAAGCACGGCGAGGCTGCGGGTGGGGCAGTATCGAATCGCGCACACCTCACGGAGTGGGCGGCGATCGTCACCGGCCCGGTTGCTCGCCACCGGGAGGATCTCGAAGGGCAGATACCAAAGCCAGCCATCGGGCACGATCACGAGCTCCTCGATCCCCTCGGCGAGCGACACACCCCGCGCGTTCTCGAACAGCATGCGTTCGATCCGCGCGGCCGACCCGCGCCAGTCGCCCGCAACGAGCCGGTCGACGCCGACGGCGGCGGATCGCTCGTGGAGGGAGAGCTCCTTGGCGAGCGTGCGGACCTCACCCGGCAGGCCGGCCGCCTGCTTCACCTGCCAGGCCACGAGGCGGTCGCGGGTCTCGAGGGCGCCAAAAAGCCCCGAGGCCGTCCAGTGAAACGAGAGCAGGGCCTGGCCGGGCTCCAGTCGCCGCCGGATCTCCGCGGCCGGCGTGAACGGCGGAAAGGCCGGGGCCGCGACACTCCCCGCCGCGAGGGTGGCGACCACCTGCCGCAGTTCGCCGGCTGCGGCCGCATACTCCCGCCACTCGGCAGGATCGCCGGCGAGCGCGACGGCTTCGCCCTGAGCCGCGGGCTGGGCCGCGGCCACGGCGGCCGCTAGATTGCCGCGGAGCTGACCCACCCGGGTGAGCAGGCGATCGAGCCCGGGGCGGCCGGCGATGATGGCCTTGCGCCGGGCGACCTCGGCCGCGTCGAGTAGCCGTTCATCGGCGGTGAGGAACCGGTCCAGAGACGCTCGTCGGCCGCCCAGTGGCCGCGCGACCATCCACCGGTGGCGCATCGTCGCCTCCGCGGCGGCCAGCGTCTGCTCCTGACCGCGCCGGCCGGCCACCGCCACCCAGGTGTCGAAGGCGGCGATCCGCGGAGCGGTGATCACGGCCAGGGTGCCGAGCGGATCGGCCACGAAGTCGCGGGGCGACGGATCGGCCAGCCACGCCGCGAACAAGTCCTCGGCCTGCCGCTCGGAGATCAGGCTCGATCCCGCCCGCAGGAGTTCCACGAGCAGCTCCGTCTGAAAGAGCCGGGGCGACCGGCTGCGGGCGATGGCGAGGGCCCGCTCGATTTCACCGTCACCGGCCGCGGTGTCCTGGCCGTAGGCAACGAGCGCCGCGGCATAGGCGGCGATGCCCCCGAGCGTGCCCGCGCCGGCCGGCGACTTGAGCAGCCGGCCGTCGATCGCGTCGAGCGCGGCCGCCGCCCCGCGGCCGTCTCCCGCGGCGGCCAGCGACTCGGCCTGTATCGCCAGGAGCCGCGCCCGCAGCGCGGCGGGGCCGGTGCGGCTGGCGTCCGCGGCCAGCGGAATCGCCGGTGCCACCCCCTTGCCGCCGGTCATGCGATGGGCCGTCCAGAGCAGTCCAAACGCCTCCTCGAGCGCCCGCGCGTCGCCGTAGTCGGCGGCCGTGATTGTGGCCTCCTCGAAATAGGTCACCGCCTCCGGGGCACGGTCGGCATCGAGTGCGATCCGGCCCAAGACAATCATCGCCCAGGCGCTGAGCGGATGATCGAACTGGTTGCCCACGAGCAGTCCGCGCACGAGCAGCGGCTGCGCCTGCTGTGGCTTGCCCTGCGCCCAGTAGGCCGTGCCCAGTGCCACATCGATCCACGACTGCGAGTAGTGGTTGGGGGGCGCGGGCCGCCGCGACAGCGCGCGCGCGGCCTGGTCGAGGATCGCGTTGTCCCGGCCCAGGTCGCCGAGCAGGCTGCCGGTGCGGTAGGTCGCGATCACGAGCGAGCGGATCACTTCCTGCGGGCGGATCGGTCGCTCGTAGGGCGCCGTCAACACGCCGCCTCGCTGGAGCACGTCCTGCGGGTCGGCCCCCTGCTGCCGGATCGTCATCGTGTCGGGCAGCATCGACGGCGTCGCATTTCGCTTGCTGCGGGCCCACGTGGCCACCCGGGGCCGACGCATGGCCTGGAGTTGTTGCGGGGGAAACCGCACGGCCAGCAGCCAATTGGTGTGCGTGGCCGAGAGCGCGAGCGCCTCCTCGTAGCGGGCCACGGCCTCGCGGAATCGCCCGACCTCGAACAGGCTTTCGCCGAGCACCGTCGCGGCGGCGATCGAGTCGATCCAGCGGTCGGCGCCGATCTTGGCGCTGCCGCGGTATTCCCGCTCGGCCAGATCCACCGCGGCGGTGTAGTCGCCGGCGGCCAGCGCCGCCAGCGCGAGGTCATACCCCGGCCCGGGCACGGTCGGGGCCGCGTCGGGAACGCCCATGTTGGGCGGCAGTACGACCTGGGCCGGGAGGGCGGTGCCCAAGAGCGCGAGACCAACGGCGATCGCGAGGGACCGTTGCATGCCGCTTGGTTGTACACGCTTCGGCCGTGTCAGCGGGCCTCGGGGTCGCCGGGCGTCACACTGGGCAGGCTCGGTAAGGGACGGGACGGTCGGGCCTCGCCCTGCTGCCGGTTGTGCGGGTTGCCGCAAGTTTGCCGGTCGTGCGGGCCGATACCACGAAGGAGCGCGGAGTTTCGCCCACGGCGGCAGCCCGCGACCCGACACCGTGATGCAGGGAAGGTTCCGCCATGGCCATGTCACTCGCTCGATTGCTCGCCGCGGCCGGTTCGCTCCGCGGCCTCGCTTTTCGCACGCTCGCCGCCACCGCGGCGATCGGCGGTCTCGGCCTGACCGGCTGCCAGGTGGACGTCGGCGGACAGACCCTGCCCAGCGCCTACTACCTGCAGGACGACATCCAGTACTTCCCGGCAGGCCCTGAGTTCAAGCTCTCGAAGGAGGCTGCCGCTCAGAAGGCCTACAAGAAGGAAATGGCCGAACGGGACGCCGGCGGTCCCTACACCCCCTGACGGCACTCCGTCCGGCGGTCGCCATCGCAGAAAAGCCCCGAGGCGCAAGCCCGGGGACGCAGTAGAAGCCCCGAGGCGCAAGCCCGGGAACGCCATAGAAGCCCCGAGGCGCAAGCCCGGGGACGCCATAGAAGCCCCGAGGCGCAAGCCCGGGGACACCGTCCGCAGCGACCCGCTCCCCGGCTGGCATCCTCCGGCTCGCGCCGGGGGCTTTTTTTGCGCACAGCCCGCGAAATCCGGCCTTTCGGCGGCCAGCTTGCAGGCTTCGGCAGGGCGGGTAAACTGCTGCTCGTGGGTCACAGGCCCCAAATGCTGTCAGATACGGCATTTGCAGTGGGCTTTATGCCCAAAACAGCCAAACCGATGGATCGGGACGGCGGTTCGATCCCGCGGAGGCGGGCAGCATGGACATCCCGCATCCCGATGGCCGCAGCCCCCGACTTGTTGCTCGGAGAGTTTGTTCGGGCCTTGGACGCCCGCTACCGGCTGGCGCTGCCGCCGGAGCTCGCCGACCCGCTCGCCGCCGGCGGCCAACGCCTCGTCATCGCCAAGGAGCGGGCGGGCTGCCTCTCGCTCTGGTCGGCGGCCGCCTGGAAGCCGCGACTCGACGCGGCCGTCGACGTGATTCGAACCAAGCTGGCGGCAGGCCTGCTCACGCAGCGGGTCGGCCAGGTCCAGGACCTCGGCCGACTGCTCTCGACCCGTCAGCAGACGGTCTCGCTGGCGGGCCGCGGCCGGCTCGTCCTGCCGGAGGGCTTTCGCGAGTTTCTCGGCGTGGACCCGGGGGGCGACGTGATGGTGGTGGGAGCCGCCGTCTGCGTGGAGCTCTGGCAGCCCGCCGCCTGGACCGCGTTCGTGACCGCCGAGATGCCGGGCTTCCGGCAGCGCATCGACGAACTGATCACCTGACGGAGCCGGCCGCGTGCCGGACGACCTCAACGCATTTCGCCATGCCCGGGTGAAGGGACACGGTTTTTTCCTGACGGACCTACCACCCAGGAAACTCGACAGCCACGGAACGGGGCCCCACAGCACGGATGCTGCCGCGGGAACCTTTCCCCGGGCATGGCTTTTTCCTCTGCGCGCGCAGGCGGGGGCGGGATGCTGTCTCCTCGCTGAGGCAGCGGCTCGGCTCCGGGGCGGAGTGGATGATCCCAGTTGGCTTCGCTCGGGAATCCTCAGATGAGCCACTGCCTAGGCTCGTCGAGCAGCATCCCGCCCCCGCCGGATTTCTGGTTCCCCATAAGGCAGCGGCTCGGGATCAACCCAGCGGGTTGCCACGGTTCACGAGCGGCCACGTGATCCGGTCGCCACTGAGGGCCGAGGCATACACCGCAGCGGTCATCTCCACGACCGTCCGACCGGCATACATGCCCGTCTCCGGCTCGCGATCGTTGGCGATCGCGTCGAGCAGGTCGGCCGCGGTCCGGCGGCCCCACGCGACCCGCTCGGCCGCCCGATCGACGTCGCCCGCGACCACCTCCCCGACACCGCCCGGCCCGATCGGCTGCCAGGGAAACTCCTTGTCGGTTCGCCACAGCGGCGCTTCGCGAAGGGTGGCCTGCGGCACGTGGTCGGGACGGATGTGAATCGCCCCGGTGGTGCCCACGATCGTGATCCCGAACGCGGGCTGCTTGAGCCCCGCATCCCGCACGCTCGCGAAGTAGCCCACCGGGCCGTCGGCCAGCCCGAACATCGCCGCCACCGCGTCGCCTGCGATCAGGCCGATGCCCTCAGGCCCCGCGATCGCGTCGGCCTTCGTGATCGGCCGCCCGCCCGCCGTCACCGAGGCTTGGCACCACTGCGGCGCGCCGCCGAGGTCGGCCATCAGGTCGAGCACGTGACTGCCGAGAACCCAGAGATCCTCGCCGCCGCCGCGCTTGTCTTCCTTGCCGCGCGCCCGCAGTTCGAGCACCCGGCCGATCCGGCCGTCTTCCATCACGTCACGGACGGCCGCGTAGGTGCCGGAGTGGCGATTCACGAAGGCCAGCGCGAGTTTCGTGCCGGCCTTTTCGCAGGCGGCCACCACCGCGTCGGCATCTCCCGGCGTCGGCACGAAGGGCTTCTCCATCAGGATGCCACGGGCCCCCGCCTCGGCCGCGGCGATCGCCATCTCGGCGTGGCAGTCGATGTGCCGCATGCAGATCGCCACCACGTCGGGCTTCGCCGTCGCCAGCATCTTCCGCCAGTCGGCGAAGGCGGCGGCCGGATCGAGCTCGTGCCGCTCGGCCGCCTTGGCCAGGCCGGCCGCGTCGTCATCGGCGGCCGCGACCACGACGGCGCCGGGTTGTTCC
>CAXNGP010000010.1:0-15317 GCA_964201845.1 Pirellulales bacterium | reverse complement strand
CCCACACCCGCCAGTCCGATGCCAAGATTGATCAGCGCGCTTTCATTTGCCGGGTCATACGCCAGCGCCCGGCGGGCCGCCTGCACGGCCTCGGGCGACTGCCTGCGGGCGACGTGCAGCGAAGCCAGCATGTTCCATGCGCCCGAACTTTCCGGACTCGCGGCCACGGTGGCGACCGCGAGGGACTCGTCATCGCGCCAGGTGCGGGCTTGGCCAAAGGCCAGGCAGGCCAACCCCACGACCCAGGCTGACGCGAGCGCCGCGGCGGGCCAAAGGCCGGCGCCTGGGGGGGCGGCCCGGGGCAACCGTCGGGAGCGGGCGGCCGCGGCCCCCCACTCCGCCAGTCCTGCGAGGGAGGTCGCAAGCCCGACGATCGGCACGTAGAGATAGCGATCGGACCAGCCGTTGCTCCCGACCTGAATGATCCCGATCATCGGAACCATGGTGCCGAGAAACCAGTACCAGCCGAACAGGGCCAGCGGCCGGCCGCGGACCGCGGTAGCCGCCGCCAGGGCCGACAGCCCGAGCATTGCGGCCGACGCCGCCACGAACGCCGCCGCTGTCGGCATGCCCGGATGGGGATGAAAGCAGCCGAGGCCGGAGGGGTAGAGAAAGACGGAAACGTACGTCGCGTAGGCCACGACCGCGTGGCCCGACCGCGTGGCGAGCGACAGGTGTTGAACTGCCCCAGCCTCCGACTGCGACGCGACGGTCCAGGCGCAGGTCGCCGCCGCCAGCAAAAACATCGGCACCTTCTCGGGCACGCAGCGGGCGAGCGACGCGAGCCATTCGGCGAGGCTCGCCCCCCGCACTCGCCCCAGCGGCATCGCGTCGATGAGCAACAGCACGCACGGCAGCGTCACGGCCAGCGGTTTTGCCAGCAGGGCCAGCCCGGCCAGGGCGTTCCAGGCGAGCAACCAGGCGAAGGCGGAGCGACCGTGCCGCTCGTCCCGCCACCTCAGGTAGGCGAGCACCGTGAGGAACATCAGACAGGCACAGAGCACCGTCTTGCGTTCCGAGACCCAGGCCACGCTCTCCACCTGCGCCGGATGCACGGCGAAGACAGCCGCCACAAGCAGGCCTCCGGGCAGTGTCAGGCCGAGCCGACGCACCAGGGCGAGCACGAGCACCGCATTGACCGCGTGAAGCAACACGTTCATCGCATGATGCCCGCCGGCCCACCCGCCAAAGACCGTCGCGTCGGTCATGTGCGAGAGCCAGGTGAGCGGCCAGTTGAACCAGCCATCCGTCGCCGGATCGGTGCCGAACCCGAAGGCCCAGGCCATCCCGCGGGCGGTGAGTCCGCGGCCCACGATCGCGTGGCCGGCGACATGATCCGGGTCGTCGTAGCCCACGAACTCGAACGACGGCGTCTCGACATAGGGCAGGCAGGCCAGCAGGAACACCAGCGCTGCCGGCCACCACGCGGCCGCCGCGGCTGGGTCGGCGTCACCATCCCCACCGGCAGCCGTGGTCATGGCCCGCGCTCCGACATCTCCGCGGCGGCCAGCCGTGCCGACTCCAGCACGGCCAGCGCTCCGCGGTCACCGGGGGAGAGGGCCAACGCCCGCTCGCAACAGGCCGCCGCCTCGGCCGGCCGGCCGAGTTCGAGAAGGGCCGAAGCGAGCCCAACCCAGGGCAGCGGCAGTCGCGGCCGGTTTTCAGTGAGATCCTCGAAGATTCCGGCCGCCCGCGTCGCTTCACCAGCGCGGAGCAGAGCCAGCCCGAGGCCCACGCGGCTCGGCACGTCATACGGTGAGTGGGCGAGCGCCGCCGTAAACCGGCGGGCCGCTTCTGCGTCGCGACCCGTGTCGAGCATCAGCCGGCCGAGCCGCCCCTGGAGAAATGCCTCCTTCTGGGGAAATTCCGGGATCGCTTCGGCCTCCAGCAGCCAGCGTTCCGCTGCGTCGAGGTCGCGTCGCTCCACCGCGTCGGCCGCCAGCCAGGTGAGGGCATGCCACCGCGCCGTCGCGTCGCCCGGTCGCAGCTGCTGCCCGGAGCTGGCGGGGTTGGCGGCCAGCGTGCGGGCCGCGAGCGTGGGTGTGTCTCGCCACTGGCCGGCCTGCCACCAGGCGAGCCCCGTGAGCCCGGCGATCCAGGCGGCAACCACGGCCGCAGCGAGCCGGGGCGCGAGCGGACCGGCCCGCTGCGGCGAGGGGCTCGAGGAACGGGTCAGGAGCCGCTCGCCGACCGCCGCCCCGGCGACCGCGAGCCCCACGAGCGGCAGGTAGAGATATCGCTCCGACCAGCCGTTCGAGCCGACCTGTACGATCCCGATCATCGGCACGAGCGTGCCGATGAACCAGCACCAGCCCATGAGCGGCAGCGGACGGCCGCGGCGGGCAGCGGCGACCGCGACCGCGGTCACGGTCAGGAGCACGACGGCGGCCGAGGTGAAGGCGGCCGGCGTCGGCATCCCCGGGTGCTGGTGGATGACGCCGAGCCCGAAGGGCCAGAGGAAGACCCGGAGATAGGTGCCGTAGGCCACGACGGCATGGGCCAGTCGCGTGACCGGCGGCAGGGGCGTCACCGCGCCGAGGTGAGCCTGGGCGGCGATCGTCCCGGTACAGGTCGCGGCGACCGCGATGCACATGGGCAGCTTCTCCGGCAGGCACCGGGCCAGCGATGCGAAGAACGGGCCCACGGCGGTGGTCCGAATCCGGCCGAGCGGCACCGCATCGAGCAACAGCAGCACGCCGGGCAGCGTCACGGCCAGCGGCTTGGCGAGCAGCGCCAGCCCGCCGAGCACGTTCCACCCCGCCAGCCACGCCAGCCCCCGCCATCCGGAGCCGGCGCGTCTACCGGAGGTGGCCAGCTCCCGCCACCGCAGATACGCGAGCACTGCGAGCAGCATCAGGCACCCGCAGAGCACCGTCTTCCGCTCCGACACCCAGGCCACGCTTTCCACCTGCGCCGGATGCACGGCGAAGATCGCGGCCGCGCCCACGGCCCCGGGCAGGGCCAGGCCGAGCCGCTGCGCGAGGGCGAGCACGAGCGTCGCGTTGACCGCGTGAAAGAGCACGCTCACCAGATGATGGCCACCGGCCCAGCCGCCGAAGAGCGAGACATCCGCCATGTGCGAGAGCCAGGTCAGCGGCCAGTTGAGCCAGCCATCGACCGCCGGTTCGGCCCCCACGCCGAAGGCCCAGGCCATGCCGCGAAGCGTGAGACCGTCCCGGACCACCGGGTTGCTCACCACATGGCCGGGGTCGTCGTGGGCCACGAAACCGAACCACGGCGTCTCGACATAGGGCAGGCAGGCCAGCAGAAAGACGGCGGCGGCCGGCCACCACCGGCCGCCGCGCCCCGCGTCGGCCCCGCTCATGGCCTCGAGTCGGCCGCCGTCAGGACCGGCTCGGCTGCGACCGCGCGATTGGCATGCTCCGCCTGATCGGCCGCCGGCCAGCGTCGGGGCAGGCCGCTGAACCGCGGCAGCCTCAGCCAGCCCTGCCGGGCGAGCCGGTAGGTCGCCGCCGTGTGGAGGCAGCCCAGCCCGTAGACGATGCTCCGCCGCAAGTTGATCGACGAGGCCTCGGCGAAGTATTTCGTGGGGCAGGTCACCTCCGCGATCGTGCAGCCCAGCCAGTGGACTTGGGCGAGCATCTGGTTGTCGAACACGAAGTCGTCGGAGTTGTCGTCGAGCGGCAGGGCCTCGAGCAGCCGCCGCGAGAAGGCCCGGTAGCCGGTGTGGTACTCCGACACCTTTGCCCCGAGCAGGAGGTTCTCGAACCACGTCAGGCCGCGGTTGGCGACATATTTCCACCAGGGCATGCCGCCGGCGAGCGCCCGGCCGCCGAGGATCCGCGAGCCGAGCACGCAGTCGTAGAGGCCGTTGCCGATCAGCGACACGAGCGCGGGGATCAAGAGCGGCGTGTACTGATAGTCGGGGTGGACCATCACGACGAT
Organism: Pirellulales bacterium; assembly: GCA_964201845.1. GTDB lineage: Bacteria > Planctomycetota > Planctomycetia > Pirellulales > UBA1268 > QWPN01. The sequence goes on along the minus strand of CAXNGP010000010.1, from coordinate 11,411 downwards.
GTCGGCCCCGTGCTCGAGCGCGAGCCGGTAGCAGGTCTTCTGGTTGCCGCCGTAGCCACGATTGCGGTCGTGCCGCAGGGCGATCGTCCGCGGCAGACGGGCGGCGATCTCGTGGGTCCGATCGCGACCACAGTCGTCCACGACGATCACGAGATCCACGACACCCTGGTCGAGCACCTCGCGATGGGTGCGCTCGAGCGTCGCCTCCGCGTTGTAGGCCGGCATCACCACGACGACGAACTGGTCTCGGTACACGGCCACGCCCTTTCTCCGCCGCCAGCATCGCAGCAGCCGGTTAGGAAACGGTGAGCAGGCGGGCCGCGGCGGTCGGGCGGGTCAGTCGACCTTCGTCACGCCGTCGGCGAGCGTGGCCGTCTGCAGCCGCTTGAGCCAGATCTGGTCGGCCGCCTCCTGGTAGCTGGGCCCGTCGATCACGAAGCCGTTGACCGTGCCAGTGCCATCGACGGTGACGGAGTTGCCGATGAAGGCGTCGCCCCGGCCGGCGCCGGGATCGGCGGCCGAAACGCGATCGAACACTCGCTCGACGTGGCCGTCGGCGAACAGGATCGGGGCGAAACCGCCGCCACCGTTCCGCTTGGGCTGGTGGAGCGGATGAATGTCGGAGAGTTCGTGGATCTTGCGGCCGGGACTGCCACCGATGGCCGAATCCTCGAAGAGCACGTTCATGCCGTCGGTGAAGCTGTCGAGCAGCAGGTCGTTGGGCCGCACGAGTTTGAACCCGACGAACCCGTTCACCCGCCCGTCTGCGACACCCACCCTCAGCCTTCCGGCAGCAGGCCGCACCACGAACGACGGCCCGTCGCTCGCCCGGGCCGGTCCCATCACCGCCACGCGGGCGGCGGTGGTGTTTGCCCGCGAGAGCGTGCCGCTGGCCAGCGGCCCCTCGCCCTCAATTCGTGAGCCTCGCACGCTGCCGTAGCCGGGGTACGTGGGATCGATGCCCAGCTTTGGGTCACCGCGGCTGAAGTGCCAGGTCGTCGCAAACGTGGCGTTGAAGCCGTCGTTCCACACGTCGTTCATCTCCCGGAGGCTGCCGAAATAGGTGCTGCCTGAGACCGCTGTGTAGGTCGTCGTCGTCCAGCCATGATCGGAGCCATCCAGCACCACGGCGGTGCCGATCCGAGCCGCGCCGGTGTACTCGGCCACCGTCTCGCTCACCTGCCACAAGTTGGCCCGATCGCGGGCCTTGCCCGGGGCAGTGATTTTCATCCGGATCAGATCCGCCACCCAGCCGCGTTCGCGGATGTCGCCGTCGAGCAGGTGGTCGAAGGCCCCGGTGGAGTAGCGGCCCGACTCGTCCCCTTGCGCATGCACCTCGAAGCCCCGGCCAAACATTGACAAATGACTGGCGGCTCCCGCTGCGAGGGCCGACCCGCGGGCGGCCGAGAGCGCCGGCAGGAGCACGCCCAAGAGCACGCCGATGATGGCGATCACCACGAGCAGTTCCACGAGCGTAAAGCCGGCACGGTGGCGGCGGACATGGCGGTGGAGCAGGATCGTCGGCACGACGTGTGGCCTTTCGTCGGTGGGCGGGGATCGTGACGCGGGCAAGCCTAGTTGCCGCGGTGGGTCGCGAGGCTGAATCGCCGCAGCCGCCGGTTCAAGTGGGGCGAATCGCCCCAATGGGTGGAGCGAATCGCCCCACCCCCCGAAAAGGTAGTCGATCTCCTCGATCTCTGCCACGTGAGGATTCGGCGGGATTTGCGCAAGGGTTCCGTGAGGATTGCGTGAGGATCCTTCCTTCTGTGCGTTCGGAGAGCGTCGTTTTCGCGAGTTCATCGGATCCACGCTGCCCCGGACGCGTGCTCCCGAGTTGCTTTCTCTCGATCGCGGTATGGCGTTTGCAGTGGTTTGGCCGGCTGGTCCGTCCAGATAGCCCGCTACCTGTGGCCGCCATCGCCGCGGTCGGCATCGTCCGGGTCCGCACGCAATCCATCCCCCATCCCATTCCCCATTTGGAGAACCCAAAAACATGCCGTTGTCCACATGCCCGGCCGGCCGGCCGCCGGGTCTTGGCGTGCCCCTTTGCCGGGGCAACCTCACACGGATCTGCCTCATGGCAGCCGCCGGAGCGGTTTCGTCGCTGGGCGGACCGCCGGCTCAGGCCACGCCCTATCAATGGTTTACGGACCAGTCGTCGTTTCTCGCGGCCTTGGATCCGGGCTCGTTCACCGCGACCGGTGCTGCCTTGGCATTCCCTGGAGGAGCAGATGTCCCCAATCCGAAAGCGTTGTCAGGCGGCACAGCGGGCTTCACGTACGGGTTCCAGGTGACGGCGGCCGGCGGCTTGTACGGGAACCCCGCTCCCAACTCAGGCATCCAGCCGTTGGAGTTCAACACACCCCTGGCATTCCAGACCTTGACGCCGACGAACGGCGTGACGGCGTTCGGTGGGCTGTTTTCGCTGCGAGATGAACTCGAGTTACGACAGGCGGGCAGTCTGAACCTGGAGTTGTTCACCGCGGGCGGCAGCCAGTCGATTGCCAGTCAGTCACTGAGCGTGACGGGTTCAGGCCCCTCGTTCCTGGGCCTGATCACCTACGGTGGCACGCAGCCGATCACCAGCGTCACGCTGACGGCAGCCACCAATCCCGGGACGCTGCTGCCCACGGCCGAGCAGGCGATCGTGGGCGTGCCGGAGCCCTCGACCGGCGCGGCGTTCCTCACGGCCACAGGCATCCTCGGAGTCGCCTTCTGCCTGCGGAGACGGGCCGGCCGAATCGTCGCCATCGGCATCGCCTTGGCGATCGTCGGCATGGACGTCGCGACCATCGCCGCCGACCAGCCTCCGGCTCCGGCCGCGACCGAGACGACGAAGAAACCGATCGATCAGGCGAACGTTCTGCGGGCGGAAAAGAAGTTCGCCGAGGCGCTGGAGATCCTGCGGCAGGCCACCCGGGCGGTGAAGCAGTCTGCCGGCGACGAGGCCCCGGACCTGCTGCCGATCTACGAGTTGGCCACCGTCGTGCTGATCGAGACCGACGAGGTCGAAAAGGCCGCGGCCCTGCTCGACAAGTCGCTCGCCCTCCATGCGACGCTGCTGGAGGCTGCCGGAGGCTCTGATCCGCACTTGACCCCCAGTTATGCACGAGCCCTGTTGCTGCAAGGGAGACTGCACGAACTCAATGGCCGCGTCTCCCCGGCGGTCGAGTCGGCGGCCCAGGCGGCCCGGCTGCTCGACGCGGCTGCCGGCTCCACGGCGGCCGACCTGCCGCGAGCCGTAACCCAACTCATGGCGGCCGTTGGTGGGGTCGCCGACCTGCTCGGACCGGATCACGAGTCGGCGAAGCAGGCCTTTCTGCTGGCAGCAGAGACCCTCGAGTCGCTTGGCCGTAGCCTCGAAGCAGCCAAGCTTCGAGCAGAGCGGCTGGCCGCGGTTCGCGAGTCTCTGGGGCCCGCGGACCTGCTCGCGGAGGCATGCCAGATCGCCCGGTTGAGGTTGGCTGCCGGACAGGCTGCCGAGGCGGTGGCCGACATGGAGGCAGCGGTGGCGGCCGCTCCGCCTGAGACCCCCGGGTATCCTGCGGCGCTGCGGGCGCTGGGCGAGAATTATCTGGCGGCGGAGCATTTCACGGAAGCCCAGCAGGCCTACCTGCGGGCGGCCGACATCGACTCGGCTGGCAACGGGCCAGACCATCACGTCGCGGCGAGCGACCGGCTCCGCGCGGCGATGGTCGGCTATGCGTGCGGCCGGTCGGCGGCTCCGGGCGCCGAGCTCGACGCCTTGGTCGCGGCCCTGCCGGCCGAGCCGGCAGCCGGCGATGCGGCCGCGGTGGATGTGATCGGGAGCCTGCATGCGGCAGCCGACGCGGCCCTCCTTCTGGGCCGTCACGAGCAGGCTCACGATCTCGGCAATCGCGGCTTGACGCTCGCCGAGGCCTGTCCGCAGGTTCCCGCGGCGGAACGCACGGCGTTCGCCATCGTCGCCGCGCGATCGCTCGCTTCCGGCGGCGAGGATCGGGCGGCGGCGCTCGAGAGTGCCCTCACAAAGGCCAATGAGATCCTCGGCCCATCCCATCCGCAGACGCAGGCCGCGGTCTTGGCGCTTGCGGAATGCGTCGTCACGAAATCCCCCGCGGACGCGAGGCCGCTCGTGGAGCGGCTCCTGGCCAGCGGAGCGGCGACCCCGGGTAGCGACGGTGACGAGCGGCTCGTGCGGCTGATCGAACAGGTCGGGGCAACGCCGCCGAGCGATTCACCCGGACCCGATGCTGCGGCGTGGGGCCAGCAACTGCTGCGGTTGCGTCGCGACCAATGGGGCGAGGACCACCCAAAAGTGGCCACGACCTGCCTGCTCGTGGCAGCCGGCCGACTCGCCGCCGGCGACGTTGACGCGGCGATTTCGGTCTCTCGGGAGGCGCTCGCGCTCCAGGAGAAAGCCCTCGGGAAAGATCACCCCGAGGTCGCAGCCAGCCTGCTCGTCGCGGGTGATGCACTGCGGTGCGGTGGCCGGTTCGATGAGGCGGTCGCCGCGATCGAGCGGTCGCTCTCGATCTGGACGGCCGCGGCCGGCAGTGGGCACGAGGCCACGCTTGCAGCCGTTCGCAGCCTGGCCGCCGTCAGACTCGCCCAGAACCACGGGGCGGAGGCCCTGCCCCTCCTGGAGCGACTGCTCGCCGCCGATACCGACGGGGCGACGATTCAGCCGGCTCGGAGGGCCCGGCTGCTGGTGGTGATGGCCTCCGTTCTCGCCACGACCGACCGAGCCGAGCGCAGCCGCCGCTGCCTGGACGAGGCCCTGAAGCTCCCATGCTTCGGGCCGGCCTCCGGCGCCAGCGATCTCGCGGTCCGTGAACTTGCTTTGATCATGGCCGAAGCCGCCCGGGTACTCACGCTCCTCGATGACGCGCCCGCCGCTTCCGAGGCGGTTCGGACGGCAAGGGGGCTTGCGATCGGGATGGAAAGCCCCCGCGGCACTCTGGCCGCGATCGACGAGATCGCCTCTGGAACCCGGCCGTTGCCACCAGGGCGGCTCTGAGTGGCCACTCCTGCCTGGCTCACCGGCCTTGGTCACTTGGGTGCCGGATCAGCTTCTTCAACGCCGGGCAGGGCATCGAGGAGGCGGAGCACCCGGGCTGCAGCCGCATCGACTGCGTTGGCGTTGCCGGCCAACTCCTCCGCTCTTTGGCGCTCCTTGCCGACGGTTGCGAGCAGCGATTTCAGCTGTTCCTCCAGCGGAGACTCGGCGACGAACTGCTCCCGGTGGGTGGCCAGAAGTTCCTGCGCCTCCTGAAGCGCGGCCGTCGCGGCGTCAAAGCGGGTCGAGCCCTCGGCGATGTTCCGGGCCTTGACCGCAAGCCGGGCCTCAGCCAGAGCCAGGTCGGCCGTCCAGATCAGCGGCTCGACGAGATCCGGATGATTCGAACCCTGCACAGCCCGCCGCCAGGCCAGGGCGGCTGCTAGGTCGGTCCGGGCCAAGCCGAGGGCTTTGGAGGCCCGCTGGGCAAGCGCCCGCCATGCCAGCAGTTCGGCTCGGACGAGTCCTGCCTCACGGATCGCCGGGGAAACGTCGCCGCGTTCCGATTCCGCCGGAGCCTGCGGCGGCACAGTCGCCCCCTCTACGGGCTCGGGAAGTGCCGGAGCCATCGCCGCTTCCGCTGCGACGAGGGCGTCGCCAAAGCCGGCGACGGCTCGATCGGGTGAGGGCGGCGCCTTGTCGGGTGAGGGCGAGGGCTTGTCGGGTGAGGGCGAGGGCTTGTCGGGCGAGGCTGGGGGCTTGTCGGGCGAGGCCGAGGGCTTGTCGGGCGAGGCCGAGGGCTTGTCGGGCGAGGCCGGCTTCGGCATCAGCCCGGCGAGCCGCGACTCCGCCAACGCGAGCCGGGCTTCGGCTCGAAGAGAGCGGCTCTTGCTCGCCAGCATGAGGGAGTACGGCGACTGCTGGACGGAATCGTCGGCCGATCCCATGCGCTCGTCCAGCCCCGCGCGGCCCTCCCGCGCCAGTTCGGCTGCTCGCCTCGCAGCCGCAAGGATCTTCGCCGTCTCCTCCGGATTGGCCGCGACCTCCTTGAGGTCAAAGGTCGCGAGGCTGTCGAGCAGCACATCGACCCGGGCGTCGAGCACCTCGACGTTGGTCAGCTCCAACGGCACAAGCAGCCCAATGACCTTCTCGTCGCCTCGGAGCGCGACGGTGATCAAGCGACGAAGATCCTTGTCAGTGAGTGCCTTGAACCCTGCTTCGTACTTCGCGGCCGCGGATTCAAGGTTCCCCATCCGCCGTTCGATCAAGCCACGGAAAGCCAGCAGATCCACCCACAGCTTGGTTCGGGGGATGAGTTGCGGGTCCCGCCCACGAGGCTTGAGGCTCTTCTCCAGCGGCTCCGATTCGGCCAGCGCCTGCCGGTACTGCCCAGCCAAGAACATGGTGACGAGCTTCGCGGCCGGATCGACGGGCGCTTCAGTCGCTTGATCGGCGTCACCCCCGGCCGCAACGGCGGCCAGCAATGCCGCCAGCAGCCACGAGACCGGTCGGGCACGGATTGCCATGATTCGCCAGCACATTCACGGTCCCTCAGAAATCATCGGCTGCCGGTTCGCCGCCGGCCTTCGGTCCGGCGGCCGGATCGGGCTTCGCAGCGGCTGCCGGAGCGGCCGCAGCCTCTCCTCCAGCGGGCGGCTCCGACGCGGAGTCCGCCTGCTGCTCGCCGGCAGCCGGCTTGGGTCGCTCGCGGGCGTGAGTTTGGAGCGTACCAGACCAGTCTCCGAGCACGTACTTTTCCCGCAGGCCGACCCGCCGCGCTCCATCGTCGTCGAGATCCAGAAAATACAAGTCTGTAGAGAAACTGGCGTTCCCGTCCACGTCGCTGAATCTGGCGCCCTCATCGGGGCTGGCCTCATCGGGGCCCGCCACCCGGGGCTCACTGGTCAGCTTGGCCGACGGTTCCGAGGATCGGGAAGCGGGCTCCCCGTACACGACGAGCGACACGCCCTCGTGGCGGTCGGGCTCAAACTCCCCCGCCATCCCAAGTACGCGACTTCCGACATCGAAGAACATTCCCTGCGGATCGGTTCGCAACGCCGAGGGCAGCGGGAGCATCGACAACGTGACCAGAGCCGCGCCGGCGATCACGACCCCGGTGCAGCCGCCGGCCAACCCGCCGGCGATCCGCTCGATCGTGGGCGGTCTTGCATGTTCGTCGTCAGGGGCACTCGCAGGCGACTGGCGATGGAACCGGAACCGGAGAGCGCCGAACGTGCCCCATGTGAGCAGTGCGAACGCGAGGGCCACCGCCAGCCCCTGGTAGGGGAACTCCGACGGCAGAAACGGCTCGGCAACGAACTTGAGCCCCTCGGCCAACAGGCCCGCAACCAGTTCGTGAAACAGCACGCCTACCGTCAGGGAGACGATCATCTCGAGGCCCACGACCGCAGCGGCCAGCATGCCCGCCTGGCTGCCCTGCCAGGCAGCGAACCCCACCGCACATATGACTGCCAGATCGTACATAGACGCTTTCAGGTCGTGACCCGTTGAACTTCGGCGACGCTCGTCTGGCCCTTGAGCACCTTGAGCATCCCGTCCATCTTGAGAAACTGCGTCCCGCCGTGGCCTGCCGTGCCACGCAAGTCATTGATCGAGGGCTGGGCCGTGATGAGCTTGCGCAATGGATCACTCATCACGAGGAGTTCGTGGATGCCGAGCCTGCCCCGGTACCCCGTGCCACGGCACGTTGGACAGCCTTTCTCCTTGAAGATGTACGGAACGCGGTCGCGGTTCAGCTTGAAACGCTCCAGAATGGCAGGCGGCGTCGGATAGGGCTCCCGGCAGTCGGTGCAAAGCTTGCGGGCGAGTCGCTGCGCCAGAACGGCGGTCAGCGCCGTCTGAATCAGCGTCGGCTCCAGACCCAGATCGAGGAGCCGCGTCACGGTGGCGACGGAGTCGTTGGCGTGAATGGTGGAAAACACGAAGTGGCCGGTCAGGGCCGCCTGGCAGGCGATCTCGGCGGTCTCCTTGTCGCGGATCTCGCCGACCAGCAGCACGTCGGGATCCTGCCTGAGCACGCTGCGAAGGATGCTGGCGAACGACACCCCGGCCTGCGAGTTGACGGCGATTTGGGTGATGTTGTCGAGCCGGTACTCGACGGGATCCTCGATGGTCGTGATGTTGTGGGACTTGGCGTCGATCTCGCTGAGCGAGCCGTACACGGTCGTCGTCTTGCCGGATCCCGTCGGCCCGGCCACCAGAAACATCCCGTAGGGCAGATGGATGATCTCCCGCAGCTGCTTCAGCACCTGCGACCGAAGCCCGATCCCCTCCAGGCCCGACTTCATCACGCCGCCCGAGGAGTTGAGCAGCCGCATCACCATCTTCTCGCCGTAGCTGGAGGGCGTGGAGGCGACACGGATGTCGTACTTCACGTCGTCGAGCAGGGCGGCGAACGTGCCGTCTTGCGGCCGGCGTCTTTCGGCGATGTTCATGTCGGACACGACCTTGAGGGCGGACACCACCCCTCGGCCGGTAAGGGCGTCGATCCGCCGCACGTCCTGCAGCACGCCATCGACACGATAGCGGATGAAGTAGCCCTGCTCCTGGGCCTCGAAGTGGATGTCCGTCGCGTTCGCCTGCATGGCCTCGAGCAGCATCTGCCGGGCCCGCTTGACGTTCTCCGACACCGCCTGCCCCGCAGCGTCGGCAGCATCGGCAAACATCGGTGTGCCGTCTTTGCGGAGAAGTTTCAGCACCGGGTCGGCCGGGCGGGCGGGATCGACCTCCGCATCGGCCGACGGTTTGTTCTGGAGAAGCTGCCCTGCCCACTCCTTCCAGGTGCGATCACTCGTCTTCGCCGTCGCGGCAAGCCGGGCCGCCCGCCGGGCCGGCAGTTCCCGCAGGGCGACCAACGACCGCTTCAGTCCGGCACGCGTCAGAACCCTCAGCCTCTCCGGGACGACGGCATCCCGCTGCCGGGCGAATAGGACCCCGACCAACGATATGCCGACGATGCCGAGGATCATGGCCGCCATCGGACCGGCGACGACCGTGGCGACCACCATCGCCACCGGGACCACCTCGAGGCCCAGAATCGAGGCGTTCGCCCGGGGAATATCGAGCCCATCCGCCTCTGCTCTCACCCACTTGGCGAGCGCAACAGACGCCGCGGCGACGGCGGCGAACACCGCGAGAATCAACAGCCCCGTCCACGGAAACCGGATGACGGAGGGCAGTTCGATCGCCGCAAGCATTGGGCTCGGCACCAGTTCTCGCCGCTTCCTGAATACCAAAAATTCCCTGTTCTTAAGGTTATCTGCGACACATCGGCCGCTGTAAAGCGGCCAAACCGAACGCTCACGCGTTTCTCATGAAAGGCCACATCAACTCTTCATATTCCGAACGTAGGGTTCCGGTCGAGGATTCATCGCAGTGCGCGGGAGCCGAGGGTCTTCCGCGGAACTTGAGTTCTCCCCCACCTACAACCCTCGAAAACCATAGGGTCGCTTCTCAGCGACTTGGGATGGCCATGAAAACCGACACCGTTCGGCGGGTCGAGCCCTTGATTCCGGTCGCCGAGAACCCTGAATTGCGATCCTGCGACCATCGGCCCCCGCATTCTGCGGGACTCACGCTCGTCGAGCTGCTGGTGACCATCGCGATCATTGGACTTTTGGTCGGCATGTTGCTCCCGGCCCTGGGCGGGGCCCGAGAGTCGGCGCGGCGGACCGTCTGCTCCAACAATCTGTTGCAGGTGGCCCTGGCAACCATCTCTCACGATTCGGATCGCTCCTACCTCCCCGGCTGGCGAAATGCCATCAGTGGGTTTACGGAGGCCAAGGTTGCGGCGGGGAGACCCGCCGACGCATATGTCTCGTGGACCGTGGCGATCCTGCCGTTCATCGGCGAGAACGACATGTATGCCTGGTACCGGGAGTTCGAGACCGGTGCCGCGGTGGATGACGTGACCCGCAAGCGAATCGGCGTGTATGTCTGTCCGTCAGCCGACGGGCCGACGCGGTCGGCGCTCTCCTACATGGGCAACGGTGGTAACGGAGCCGAGACGCTTGCAACGAGCGAGGCCGCTCCGCACTACCAGCAGTACGGTGGCGATGGGGCCATGACCGACGCGGTAGGAAACGGCTATGCCGCGGCGCGGTCGAATCTTGATCAGATCGTCAGCGGCGACGGTGTTGCCGCAACGCTGCTCCTCGTGGAGCGCTGCGGACTCCAGTCCCCGATTGACGTCTCATGGACGTCGACTCCCAGACCGACATCGACCGGGCGTCACTCGTTCGAGACAACCCATGCAGTCCTGCTTCCGCCGGCGCTGGGGCAAGGCCAGCATCCACCGACCGACCGAAGGATCATCAATCCGACGGCAGACAAACTCCCGATTCAAAGTGATGACTGGGCGATGCGGTATCCCTCATCGCGGCACAAGGGAGGCGTGGTCGCGGCGTTTTGCGACGGACACACCAAGTTCCTGAGCGAGAAAATCGCCCCTTGGGTCTATTGCCAACTGATGACGTCGGCCAAGACATCTCGCTCCCCGCGTGCTGTGGGCTGGGAAAAGTACCCGCTGAACGGCACCTGGGTTCACTACATCTACGACGCGGCCGACCTCACTCCGTAGCTGCGGGCTGCGGAGGCCGCCCGCCTCGCTTCGGCCTCTGGCGTGCCATCGCCATCGTCGGTGCCGACGTTCTCGAGCTCAGGCCTGGCCGAGGGCCGCGCGGGCCACGGCCACGCACTCCTTCAGGTCGGCGATCGGATCCTTCGGGTTCTCTTCGTACTCGATCGAGAGCGCCCCGTCGGACGGGAACCCGACCGCCACCAGCGCCTCCATCACCGCCGGCACGTCGAGGTGACCCTTGCCGAGGATCACGCCCTTCGTCCTGTCCTGCATCTCGGCGAAGTCCTTGAGGTGGATGCCGTAGAGCCGGCCCTTGAGCAGCCGGATCACCTCGGTCGGCCGCTCACCCGAGCGGATGAAGTGGCCCAGGTCGGCGCAGGCCCCGATCCGCTGGTCGTGCTTCTCGATCGCCCCGAGCACGTCGAGGGCCTTGTTGTAGCGGTGCTTGGGCCCATGGTTGTGGATCGCCACCCGGATGTCGAACTCCTTGACGAGCTCGTCGAGGCTCGCGAACGAGTCGGGGTCGGGGTCGGCCGTGATCGTCTTCACGCCGGCCGCCTTCGCGAAGGCGAACAGCTTGCGGTTGGCGGCCGCGTCCTTCGTGAACCGGTTGACGCCGTGGGCCGAGATCGTGAGCCCCCGGTCGGCCAGCTTCTGCTTCATGGCCGCGATCGCGGCCGCGTCGTCGGTGATCGGGAACATGCCGGGGTAGAACTCGACCTGCGTGAGTCCGAGGGCCTTGGCATGGTCGAGGGCCTGGTCGACGGGGAAGCCGCGGAGGGAGTAGAGCTGGATGCCGAGCGTGAGTGGCAGCGGATCCTTGGCGGCGGCGAG
>CAXNGP010000009.1:0-16270 GCA_964201845.1 Pirellulales bacterium | reverse complement strand
AGAAGGAAGCCGTGCGTGGCGTCGGACACGTCACCACCGAACAGCGTGCGGAGCCGCGCCCGACGGTGCTCGAGCACGGCCGCGTGGCGGGTCGGCGCGCGTGCGGCCGAATGGGTGGCGGCGGCAGACTCCGTCACGGCCCGCCGCCCGGCGGCCTGGGGCAGGAGCGCCGCCGCCGTCTGCTCGAGGGCCGCATAGCCGTGCCGCACGTCGGGCTCGAGGTGCGCTCCCTCGGCCCACTCGTTCCAGGCGTTGATGAACACGAGCTGCCGCTCGGGAGGCTGCTCCCGTTGCATCTGCTCGACGACGCCCCGTAGCCAGCGGCCGTAGAGCGCCGGCGAGGAGTTGACCCAGGCCGTGGCCCGCTCCATCCGACGGGGCGTGTTGTCCCAGCCGGGCATCACGCCGCGGTAGAGCGGATAGTCGGCCGCCGGTCGGGCGAGCGAGTGGCAGATCGCCTCGCGGTAGTCGAGCACGCCGCCGCGGAAGCGGCGGTCCATCCCGGGGAGCCCGGTGTCGCGGAGATTGGCGGCGGGGATCTGCAGCGGCGGAAACTGAATCGCCGCGTCGAAGCCGTAGCTCCGCGGATCGGCCTGGTCGAAGGAATGGACCGCGGCCAGATGCAGCCCCGGCAGGCCTTCCCGCTCGGCGAACCGCCGCCACCGGTCCGCGGTGGCCGCCGGGTCGGCGAGCAGCCCCGGGCGGTAGACGGCCAGGAGCGGCTTTCCCTCGACGGTGATGTAGCGCGGGTCGCGCAGGGCCGGCAGCAGGTCTCGCAGAAACCGCTCGTCGCCTTCGGCCGAGTGCCGCTGTTCGAGGAGCACCTCGCGGTCGAGGCCGTCCCAGGTCCGCGTCCAGTTCTCGTTGGCCCAACAGAGGCAGAAGGGAAAGTCCGGCCGGCCGCTCGCCAGCAGTCGCTCCACCGGCGTTTCGAGGATCCGCCGGCCGTCGAACCAATAGTGGTAGAAGCAGAAGCCGTGGATGCCGTGCCGGCGGGCCAGTTCGGCCTGCCGCTCGAGCACGGCCTCGTCGGCCAGGTCGTAGTAGCCGAGGTCGGCGTGCGGCACGCGCGGCTGCTGGTGGCCGGCGAACATCGGTCGGGCCCGCCGGACGTTGGTCCACTCGGTGAATCCCTCGCCCCACCAGGCGTCGTTCTCGGGAATGCGGTGGAACTGGGGCAGGTACATCGCGATCGCCCGCACGTGGCCGCGGTTGGCCGGGCCGGTCAGCACCGGGGCCGCGGCCGAGCCCGCCGCCGTGACGCCGGGAGCGTAGGCGGCCGCAAGCGCCGCCCGGGCATCCGCTCCAGCCGGCTCGTATTCGGTGACCAGGAAGTGCACGAACGGATTGACGTCGACGGCGAGCGGCCGGGGCCGGGCGGCCACGTAGGCCGCCAGGGAGAAGCCCGGCGCCGGCTCCCGCCGCTCCCGCCAACCGGTGCCGAGAAAATGCGACAGCGGCTCGAGGCCGGCCAACGCGATATCCGGGTGCCGGTCGAGGTACCAGCCGGGATCGAACAACGGATGCGGCTGGCGGCCTTCCCGCCAGCCGATCGTGAGGTAGTGCGCCAGGGGCTCGAGCCCGGCCGCCGCCACGTCGGCATGCGCCGCCACGTATCCGACGGCATCGAACGCGGGATGCGGCGAGCGGCCCTCCCGCCAGCCGATCGTGAGGTAGTGCAACAGGGGCTCGCAGCCCGCCGCCGCCACGTCGGGGTATCGTGCGCCGTACCACGACGGGTCGAACAACGGATGCGGCTGGCGGCCCTCGCGCCAGCCGTGAACGGCGTAGTGAGTCAGCGGGTCGAGCCCGGCGGCCCGCACGTCGGGGTGACACGCGAGATACCAGGCCGCGTCGAACAGCGGGCTCGGGGAGTGACCCTTCCGACAGCCGCGGCGGCGGTAGTAGGTCCACGGACGCCAGCGGATGCGGCGGCGGCGGGCACCGTAGCGGGCGGCATACCAGCGCGCGTCGAAGTAGGGACGCAGGTCAGGGGACTTCGGGTCCGGCATGCAAGCAGGTCTCTGGTCGAGGGACGTGCGGCGAACTGAGGCGACCCGGCAGGATCCGATGGCGGCGGCCCGGACCTGCGGAGTCGGGGTCGGTACCGCGCCGGCCGACTCAGGGTCAAGGTCGCTGGCGGCCCCGGCGGACGACGCAAGCCGGGTAACCCGGGCAAGCAGCGGACCGCGGGAAGACACGCGGAACGGCGTTGACCATCCTCACGACCCTTGGAAGAATCCCGCCGCCCGATCCGCGTCGGAGTCTCTTCCATGGCAGCGTCGTCGAACGCCGTCCACCCACCGGCCATCGCCATCGGCGGAATGCACCGCTCCGGCACGTCGTTGACGGCGTCGCTCGTCGCCGCGGCCGGCGTCCATCTCGGCGACGAGTTGATGGCCGCCGGGGCCGGCAACCCGCGCGGGCACTTCGAAGATCTCGAGTTCTACCACCTGCACCAGCGGATCCTGGCCGCCAACGGGCTCTCGATGGAGGGGTTCACCTGCCACGCGTCGATCGCCGTGCCGCCGGCGGCCCATGCCCAGGCGACCGAACTGGTGGGTCGCCGCCGGGCGGGGGCCCGGCCCTGGGGCTGGAAGGATCCGCGGACGGTCCTGTTTCTCGACTTCTGGGCCGAGTTGCTCCCCGAGGTCCGGTGGTTGTTCGTGATCCGGTCGCCGGAGGACGTGGTCGACTCGCTGCTCCGCCGCGGTGACACGGCCTTCGTGATGAATCCCCGGCACGCGATCGACGTCTGGGTGGCCTACAACCAACGGATCCTCGAGTTTGCGCTCCGGCACCGCCATCGGTCGGTCGTCGTCGCTCTCGAACAGGTGATCGCCGACCCGGCCGGTGTCGTGTCGGCCGTGGCCAACGTGCTCGGCACGATGCTTCCCGCCCCGACCGCGACCTACGAGGAGGGACTGCTCGTGTCCGGCCAGCCCGCCCATCGTTCGGGCCTGGTGCGAACCGTGAGCCCTGGGGCCCACGAGATCTACGCCCAGCTGCGGCGGCTGGCGGGCCTGGAGACCGCCGCGGGCGGCGTGCCCTTCAAGCCGGCGGAGACGGTCGATGCAGCGCTGGCCGAGTGGGCGCTGGGCTGCCGCACCGCGGCCGCCGGCGGTCACCTCGCGACCCGCGAAGCCGACGCCCGCCGTGAGGCCGAACGCCTCGCTGCCGAGCTCGAGACGGAGCGGGCGGCCCGGGCCGTGATCGCCGGCCATGCCGACGCCCTGGCCGAGGAGCGCGCCGAGATCGTCGCCGCGCTCGAGACGGAGCGCGCGGCCCGCGCCGAACAGGCCGGCCGAGCCGATCTCCTGGCAGCCGAACTCACGGCGGCCTCCGCTGCCTTCCAGACCGCGCAGGCCGCGCACGCCCATGCCCTCGCCCGCGCGGCTGACTTGGAGCGGGACGTCGCCCGCGGTGAGCAGGCGGTCGCGACGCTCACGGCACGGTGCGACGAGGCGACCGCAGAGCTGGTCGCCAGCCTCGATTCCCTGACGTCCCACCGCGAGCAGGCCGACGCCGCGCGGGCCATGCTCGAGGAAGACCTCGCCGCCGCCCAGGCCCGGACCGCGGCGGCGGACGAGACCACCGCCCGGCTCGAGGCGACGCTGGCGGAACGGGACGCCGCCATCGCGCGGCTCGAGGCGGCGGTCGACGAAGCCCGCGCCCGAGCGGAGCAGCTCGAGGTCGAGACCGCGAACTCCGCCGGTGAACGGCACGACCTCGTCGCCCAACTGGAGGCGGAGCGGGCGATCCACGAGGCCCTGCGGCAGGACATGACCGGGCGGATCGAGGCGGCGAGTTCGGGTCGGGGCCGGGCTCGCTCAGCCGTCTGAGGCGACCGGGCCGCCGGCGATGGGTTCGTCGCGCACCACCGCCCCGTGGACCAGCTCGATCACGCGATTGCACTCGCGGGCGATCAGCTCCGCCGAGTGGGACGCAATCACGAGGATTCCGCTGTGCGACACGAGCTCGCGAATGCGTTCCTCGGCCTGCTGTCGAAACTCCGCGTCGCCGACCGAGAGCCATTCGTCCATCAGAAGGATGTCGGCCCGGACGCTCGTCGTGATCGCGAAGGCCAGCCGCATCAGCATGCCGGTGGAGTAGGTGTGCACCGGCATGTGGAGATAGTCGCCCAGGCCGCTAAACTTGGCGATCTCGGGGGTCAGCCGCGAGATCGTGCGGCGGTTCAGCCCGAGCACGAGGCCGCGGATCATGATGTTCTCGTAGCCGGTCGCCTCCCGTTCGATGCCCAGCATCGGATTGACGAGGCTGGCGATCGAGCCCTCGTGAAAATAGCGGCCGCGGGTCGGCGGGTAGACGCCGGCGAGCGTCTGCAGGAGGGTGGATTTTCCCGACCCGTTGTGGCCGACCACCCCCAGGCGGTCGCCGTCGTGCAGTTCGAGCGTCACCTGACGCAGGGCCTCGACGACGGTGATGCCCGTGCCCCGGCCGATCCGACCGCCCGTGGCCGCCGCGGTGAGGGTCTTTTTGAGCGATTCGCCATCGGCCCCGAACACGGGGTAGTCCACCGACACGGCGTCGAGGGTGATCAGGGCCATCGGCTCACACCCAGTACACGACCTGGCGACGCAGGCGGCCGTAGAGCAGGGCGGCCACGGCGACGTTCAAGGCCGTGAAGTACAACAGGAATCGGACTGTCCCCGGCGCCGGAAACCCGCCGAGCAGCGGCAGCCGCAGGATGTCGAGCAACTGGGCCAGCGGGTTGTAGAGGATGAATCGGGACCGCTCCGGCAGCTTCTCGGGGAACCAGAACACCGGGGTCAGGAACATCAGGAGTTGGAGCGAACTGGCGACGATGTTGGGCACGTCGCGAAACCGGGCCGACAACAGCCCCAGCGTGATCGAGAGCGCATGAAGATTGATGATCACCACCACGAGGCCGGGCAGCACGAGGAGCATCTGCGGGCTCCAGCTCAGCCCCGCCCAGAGGGCGACCGGCACGTAGAGCACCAGGTGATGGGCGAGAAAGAAGAGCTGCCGCGCCAGGCTCCGCCACACGAACACGCTGCGCGGCACGGCGCCCTGCTTGAGGTACGGAGCGGCCGTGATGAACACCTGGCAGCCGTCGTTGATCGAGGCGCTCAAGAAGTTCCAGAAGATGATGCCCAGGGCCAGGTGCGGATAAAAGCGGGCCAGTGGCACGCCGAACAGGGCCGCATAGAGCGGACCCATGCCCAACAGCATCGCCCCCATGCTGAGCGTGATCCAGAGCGGGCCCAGGAGCGAGCGGCGGTAGCGGAGGACGATGTCGTACCAGGCCAGCGTGCCCCACAGGTCGACGTGCTGCGTGCCGCTCCACCAGTCGGCCCAGGCCGTCTCGGCGGGCTGCGGCCGCGGCGCATGCTCCGCCTGCCGTGGCGGCGGGGCGGGCGCGAGAGTGTCCAGCGAGGCGGTCACGGCCGGGCGACTCGGGTGAAGGGTTCTGGCCGCCGGGAATCCGGCCGCAACTTCGACACTAGGCCGACCCGGAATGACCGTCAAGCGACCGGGGAACCAAGGGTATGAGTGACCCGCTTTCGGCGGCCGGAATCGCCCGCGTGACCGTCGTGATCGTCAACTTCAACGGGGGCGCCAACGTGGTCCGCTGTCTGGAGAGCCTCGCGGCCCAGACCGTGCCGCCCGAGCGGATCCTGCTCGTCGACAATGCCAGCAGCGACGGATCGCTCGCCGCCTGCCGCGAACTCGTCGCGGGCGGCGGTCCGCTGGCCGGACGGACGACGATCGACGCCCTACCGGACAACGTCGGCTTCGCCGCCGGGTCCAACCGCGGCCTGGCGGCGGCCGACACCGAGTTCGTGGCGCTGCTCAACCCCGACGCCTTCCCCGAGCCGGGCTGGCTCGCAGCGCTCGTCGCCGCCGCCCAAGCCCACCCCGAATCGGCAGCCTTCGGGTCGCGGCAGATGCTGGCCGGCCGGCCGGGGGTGCTCGACGGGATCGGCGACCGCTGGCACGTGAGCGGCCTGGCCTGGCGGGAGGGGCACGGGCGGCCCCTGCATCCGTCCGACCTCGAAGCCCGCGAGATCTTCTCGCCGTGCGCCGCGGCGGCCCTCTATCGTCGCGCGGCCATAGTGTCTGTTGGGGGGTTCGACGAGGACTACTTCTGCTTCGGCGAGGACGTCGACCTGGGATTCCGGCTGCGGCTCGCCGGCCACTCCGCCCGCTATGTCCCCAACGCGGTCGTCGAGCACGTCGGCGGCGCAAGTTCCGAGGGCCGGCTGGCGACCTACCTCGGCCACCGAAACCTACTGTGGACGCTGGTCAAAAACACGCCTGGACCGATTTTGCCGGCCGCTTTGCTCGCCCATCTTTCCCAATCTATCTTTGTGGGAGTGATGCTCGGCTACCGGGGCCGGGGCAGTGCGTTCGCCCGTGCCAAGTGGGATGCTGTGGCGGGGCTGGGAAATTGCTGGCGGAAGCGACGGAGCGTGCAGGCCGGTCGCAGAGTATCGACATGGCAAATCTTGAGCAGCATCGATCTCGCTCCCGGCCGCCAGGGTCGCTGACGCACGCGGACGACACCGACGGTTCGCTCGCGGCGGTGAGCGTCGTGATCGTCAACCATGACGCGGGTCGGCTCTTGGCCGACTGCCTCGCAGCGGCGCTCGCGCAGGCCCGCCAGGTGATCCTGGTCGACAATGCCTCCGCCCCGGTTGCCTTCGAGAGCGTCGCGGCCCGGTTTGCGACCTGTCCGCGGCTCACGATCATCCGCTCCCGAGTCAACACCGGCTTCGCCACGGGTTGCAACCGCGGGGCCGCCCGCGCCACCGAGCCGACCATTCTGTTTCTGAACCCCGATTGCATCCTCGGCGCGGGAGCCCTCGCGACCCTGCACCGCGAACTCGTCGGCGGCGAAAAGGTCGGCATGGTGGGCGGGCTCCTGACCGACGCCGGTGGCCGGGAGCAAGGCGGTGCCCGCCGGAGCATCCCCACGCCGTGGCGATCCTTCGTCCGCGGCTTCGGCCTCGGCAGGCTGAGTTGGCTCGCCCCGCGCTGGTTCTCCGACTTCTACCTCCATCGCGAGCCGCTGCCCGTCCATCCGGTCGACGTCGAGGCCGTCTCCGGCGCGCTGACGATGGTCAGTCGCGACGTCTTCGACGCCGTGGGGCCATGGGACGAGGGCTTCTTCCTGCACTGCGAGGATCTCGATCTCTGCCTGCGGTTTCGCCAGGCCGGGTGGCGGATCCTGTTCGTGCCCAACGCCCCGGCCATCCATCACCGCGGCATGTGCGGCCGCGCCCGGCCGCTGGCGGTCGAGTGGCACAAACACCAGGGAATGATCCGCTTCTACCGCAAGCACTTCAGCGCTGCCTACCCGTCCGGCCTGTTCGGACTGGTGGTGGCGGGCGTCTGGATCCGGTTCGCCCTGGTGGCCGCCCGGCAGACCGTTCACCGGTCGGTCGCAGCCATCGCCCGGATCCCCGCGTGGCACGTCCGCGAGGCGCTGATGGAATCCGAGGGGCTGCGGAAAGCGGAGGCGGTGCTGACACCGCGGATCACTCCCTCACCGACGCTCCCCTCGTGACCGGGGGCGGGCGTCAGCCATGAGGGATGCGGGCCTCGTCGGGGTCGTCGGTGCCGACAGCCTCGTGGGCCGGCCGCTCGTGCCGCTCCTGGCGCAGACCGCGCGCGGGGTGCTGGCATGCTCCCGCCAGGCCGCGCTTGTCGCCGAGCCGGTGCAGGGCGGAGTGCACCCGCATCGCACCGGTGCGCTGCTCCCGGCCGGGTCCGCGGTCGTTCCCGGCTGGATCACGCTCTGCCCGCTGTGGGCGGTGCCCGACCAGTTCACCTGGCTCGAGCGGCTGGGAGCCACACACGTCGTGGCACTCTCGTCCATGAGTGCGGTCACCAAGGTGGCGTCGCCCGACGCCTCCGAGCGGGCCCTCGCCGCGAGGCTCACGGCCGCCGAGGCGCGACTCCGCTCGTGGGCCGCCGACTGCGGCATCCGGCTGACGCTGCTGGCGCCGACGATGATCTACGACGGGCGGACCGATGGAAACGTCGCCGCCATCGCCGCCTGGGTCCGCCGCTTCGGCTGGTTTCCCCTCTGCGGCCCGGCCCTCGGGCTGCGGCAGCCCGTGCATGCCGGCGACGTGGCCGCGGCCTGCCTGGCCGCCATCGACCGCCGGCCGGCGCAGGCTCGCTACCCGCTCTCCGGCGGCGAGGCGCTGCCGTTTCGGGAGCTGGTCGAGCGGGTCTGCCGGGCCCACGGCCTCGTGCCCCGCACCCTGCGCCTGCCGCTTTGGGCCTGGAGCGTGGCGGCCGCGCTGGCCCGGGGGCTGGGCTTCGCCGGCGGCGCCACCGTCGGCATGGCCCGGCGGATGAACGAGGATCTCTCCTGCGACCACGCCGCCGCCGAGGCCGATCTCGGCTTCCATCCCCGGCCCTTCGATCCCCGCGGGGATACACTCGCCGAGGCGGAGGGACGGGTCGACACGCGGCCAGACCTCCGATGGGACGACCGATGAGCGACCGCCCGCAGGTTCCTTGTTCCGCGCCGTCGGCGGCCGACCGTGTCGGGCAGCCGCTCTGGCACCGGGCATGGCTCGTGTCCACGCTGCTGGTGGCGGCGGCGCTCGTGGGCCTACACGTGGTGGTCGACCCGGCCGCCTACGACGTCTCGCAACTGCCACGGCTGCTGGCGCTCATGGCCCTGCTGCTCGTGGCCGTTCCCGCGACCCTGCTGACTCCGGCGGTCGCCCGGCGGCTCGACTGGAGACCTCTCGGCGACCCACTGGTCATCGCCTCGGCCGCCTATCTGGCCGTCTGCTGCGGATCGCTCACGGTGGCCACGAACGTCTCGGCGGGCTTCACCGACATCTTCCGGACGCTGGGTGGTTTCCTGGTGCTCTGCCTGTGCCTGCTCCTGCTGCCGCTCGATCCCAACTGGCGCCGGCGGCTGCTGGAGATGGCCGTGGTCGCCACCCTGGCGGCCGTCACCGTCGCCGCCTGGCAGGTCGCCCCGCTCGTGGCCGCCGGCACGCTCGGCCGCCGGGATCTTGAGATGGCGTTCCTCGATGGGATGATGTCGAACGTCAACCTGTTCGCCGGCTACCTGCTCCTGCTGGTGCCGTGGTGCCTGTGCGCGGCGGCGGAGTTCCGCGGGGCATGGCGGGCCGTGGCGGCGGCGACTGGAATCGCCGCGCTTGCCGCGCTGGCCGTGCTGCAGTCGCGGGCGGCATGGCTCGCCGCCGCCGCGGCCGCGATCGGCGGCGCGGTTGTGATCCTGCGGCAGCGGCAGGTTCTCGGCGTGCCGGCAGGCTGGCGGCGGCCGCTGATCGCGTGCCTGGCGGCCCTGCCGCTGGCGGCCGTGGTCGGCGGCGGGCTGGCCAGGACCGACACGGTGATCGGCCGGGCCATCGACCGGCTCGTCTTCTCACGGCCGCACCAGGCTGGGGTCCCCAGCGACGGCGGCCGTTCGATGGTCTGGGGCATCGCGACCGAGATGATCGCCGATCATCCCCTGACGGGCGTCGGCGCCGGCAACTTCACGCTGCGGATGCACGACTACTTCGGCTCGGGCCGGATGGGCGACCAGCTCGACTTCACGAACCTCTCGAGCGACAACTGGATCCAGCCCCACAACGACTTTCTCTGGGTCTTCGCCGAGAAGGGCCTGCCGGGGATCGTGGCCTTCGGGGCCGTGTTCATCCTCGCGCTGGCGGCGGCCCGCAGCGTGCTCACCGGCTCGCCGACGACCACCGACGCCCGCCTCGCGGTCGCGTCGCTCGCGACCCTGGTCGCGTATCTCGTGTTCTCCGCGTTTGATTTCCCGCTCGACCGCGTCAGTCACCAGGTCGTGCTGGCGGTGCACTTGGCGGTGATCGTGCTCTGCAAGCGGGCGACGCGGCCAGCCGGCGGGGAGCCGGTGCGCCTGCCGGGCTGGCTCCTCGTGCCGCCGGTGGCCGCCGCGACGGCGCTGGGCTGCGCCTACGCCTCGCAGGCCCTGGCGCAGGAACATGCGGTGATGGACGCCCGTCGGGCGCACCATGCCGGCGACTGGGAGGCGATGCGACAGGCCGCCCGCCGGGCGGCGACCCCCTGGAAGACGCTCGATCCCCTCGCCGTTCCGGTCGCCTTCCTGGAGGCGGAGGCCGAACGGCGGCTGGGCAACCTCGAGGCCGCGACCACCGGCTTCGAACGGGCGGTCACGGCCAATCCCTCGCGGCTCTACATCCTGCAGAACCTCGGCTCGGCCTACGCCCAGGGAGGCCGGTTCGACGACGCCGTCGACATCTTCGCGATCGCCGCCGACCGCTATCCCGACCGGGTCGAACTGCGGCACAACCTCGCCATGGCGCTCGTCGAGGCGGGGCGGTTCGCGGAGGCGATCGCCGTGATCGAGGACGTGCCCGAGCCGCTCCGAACCGAGGGCATGCGGCAGGCCCTCGCGTTCGCCCGCGAGCGGCTCACCGACAGCGAGTGACCGGCCTACAGCTGCGTCGGGTTGGGGGCGTCGCCGTAGACGGCCTTGGGATCGAAGGCCTTCTCGTGCTCGAGAAACTCGAGCGTGGTGCCGGCCGTCCGCTCGGTCCCCACCGGCACCTTGCGGTAGAAGCAGGAGCGGTAGCCGACATGGCAGCTCGCCCCGCCGGCCACCTCGACCCGCAGCCAGACGCAGTCCTGGTCGTCGTCGATCCGCATCTCGACGATTTTCTGGACCAGGCCGCTCGTCGCCCCCTTGTGCCAGAGCACCTGCCGGCTGCGGCTCCAGTAGTGGGCCTCGCCCGTCTCGATCGACTTGGCCAACGCCTCGCGGTTCATGACCGCGACCATCAGGACCTCGCCCGAGTGGTAGTCGGTGGTCACGCAGGGAATGAAGCCCGCGGCGTCGAACTTGGGGGCGAGGTCATGACCCTCCTCCACCTGCTCGATGGAGTCCCGCCGGCCGAAGATCGATTCGTCTTGGTTCGCTTCCGCACTCACCGGATGCCTCCTGCCAAACCTCGTTCTCGGAAAGCATACCCTCGGATCGGCCGCCCGCCGGGCGGTCGTGAGGCGGGCCGGACCCCTGCCGGTTGACCCACCCCGGACCGCCGCCGTACCTTCAAAGCAATCCCCTTCCCGTTGCTTCCACGAGGCGCTCCCATGCGGTTTCAGCCACCGTTCCTCCTCCTGCTGGCGGCCCTGGCGGCGCCGGCCGTCGCGGGCGACTGGCCCACCTTCCGCGGCACAGACCGGACCGCGGTGGCCCCCGACACCGACCTGCTCGAAGCCTGGCCGGCCGATGGCCCGCCAGTGGTCTGGGAGACCAAGGGGGCCGGCCGCGGCTACGCCAGCCCGGCGGTCGCAGGCGACAAGATCTTCACGCTCGGCGACGGGCTCTCCACGGCCGAAGACGCCGACGAGTATCTCTCCTGCTTCGACCGCGCCACCGGCAAGCAGCTCTGGAAGACCAAGACCGGCGGCCCGTGGACGAACGGCCAGGACTCGTGGCAGAGCTCCCGCAGCACGCCCACGGTCGACGGGGCGATGGTCTACGTGCTCACGCCGTTCGGCCAGCTCGTGGGCTGTCTCGTCAAGGACGGCCGCGAGGTGTTCCGGGTGGATCTGAAGCAGCAGTTCGGCGGCACGAAGGGGGATTCGTGGGGCTACAGCGAGAGCGTGACGATCGACGGCAACAAGCTCGTCTGCATCCCCGGCGGTCCGCAGGCGACCGTGGTCGCGCTCGACAAGAAGTCGGGCCGCCCGATCTGGGCCTGTCCGGTGCCGAACGATCCCGGTGCGGGCCACGCCTCGATCGTGAGCGCCGAAGTCGGCGGACGGCGGGTGTATGTCACCACCACCGCCGGGGGCGCGATCGGCATCGACGCCCAGACCGGCAAGCTGCTGTGGACCTACCCGATCGACAAGACCACGGCGGTGATCCCGACGCCGATCGTCAAGGGTGATCTCGTCTTCTTTTCGGCCGGCTACAAGCGGGGTGGCGCCCTGCTGCGTCAGGTGCCCGGCCCGGGGGGCGCGGTCACGGTGGAGCAGGTCTATCCGCTGAACACCGAACTGGCCAACAAGCACGGCGGGATCGTGCTGGTCGGCGACCACCTCTACGGCGACTCCGACGACAAGGGGATCCCCTTCTGCGCGGAGCTCGAGACCGGCAAGATCGTGTGGAAGGAGCGCGGCAGCGGCCGCAACTCGGCCTGCGTCGCCGCCGGCGACGGGCATGTGTACGTCAAGTTTTCCGACGGCACCCTGGCGCTGGTGAAGGCCGACCCCGCGGCCTACCAGGAGGTGAGCAGCTTCAAGGTGCCCGGCAGCGGCGACCGGCCGAGCTGGGCCCACCCGGTGATCGTCGACGGCCGCCTCTACATCCGCGAAGGCGACGCGATCCTGTGCTACGACATCCGGGCGAAGTGACGGCCTGATCCGGGCGGCTCACTCGCCGGCGCACTCGGCGACGCCGCGATAGGCCAGGCCGCCGATGATCCCGCCCACGATCGGCGCCACCCAGAAGAGCCACAGCTGCTGGAGCGCCCAGCCGCCCACGAACACCGCCGTGGCCGTGCTGCGGGCCGGGTTCACCGACGTGTTGGTGACCGGGATGCTGACGAGGTGGATGAGCGTGAGGCACAGGCCGATCGCAATCGGGGCGATCACGCCCGGCGAGCGCTTGTCGGTGGCCCCGTGGATCACGAACAGGAACACGGCGGTCAGCACCGCCTCGATGATGAAGCAGCTGGCCAGCGGGTAGCCGCCCTTGCCGAGGGCTGCAATGGGCGAGTGCTCGCCGTAGCCGTTGCTCGCGAACCCGCTCGACACGGCGTCGAAGCCGGGCAGCCCCTTGGCGACGAGGAACAGCACCCCGGCACCGGCGATCCCGCCGACCACCTGGGCCACCCAGTAGGGCACCACGTCCTTGGTTGGAAACCGGCCGCTGGCGGCGAGGCCGGCCGTGACGGCCGGGTTCAGGTGGCAGCCGGAGATGTGGCCGATCGCCGCCGCCATCGTGAGCACCGTCAGACCGAAGGCGAGCGAGACCCCGACGAAGCCGATGCCGAGATCCGGATAGCCCGCGGCCAAGACGGCGCTGCCGCAGCCGCCGAGCACGAGCCAGAAGGTGCCAATCGCTTCCGCCGCCAGTTTGCCCATCATGCAGGTCGCCCCTTGTCTTGCCCGGAGTGATGTCTTGCCGGGAGTGAATCGTTCGCCGCCGCAGCGGCCTGAACCAATCTCAGGCTGCCGCCGAAGGCCGATACCGTAGGAGGCGCTCCCGTCGAGCGTCAACCACGGTTCCGGACATTATCCCAGCGTGAGCTGCCAGAGCCGGGGCCCGAGGATGATGCAGCCGATGACGACCGCCGTGATCACGGCCACGAACACGCCACCGCTGGCGTGGTCGAGGGCGTCGCGGATCCCGTCGTCAGGATAGCGGCCCACGGCCCGCGCCAAGGCCTCGATCGAGGTGTTGAAGACCTCGGCCATGATCACCAGACCGATCGCGAAGGCCACCAGGCACCACTCGACGCTCGAGATGCCGAGCCAAGCGGCCAGCGCCACCGCCGCCAGCGCCGCCGGGATGTGGGCGGCGAAGCTCGACTGGGTGGCGACCGACAGGAAGAGTCCCCGGAACGCGTCGGCGAACTTCCCGATCCAGGTGCGGGGCGGCGGTTTCACAGACGGGGCCTGCCCGGCGTCAGCCGACCTTCACGTAGGGGTCGCCCTTCTTCCAGTTGCACGGGCACAACTCGTCGCTCTGGAGGGCGTCGAGGACGCGCACGACCTCGGCGACGTTGCGGCCGACGCGGCCCTGGTTGACGTCCACCCACTGGATCACCCCGTGGGGATCGACGATGAAGGTGGCCCGGAGGCAGTAGCCCTCGGTCTTTTCCAGGATCCCGAGTTCGGCCGAGAGCTTCTGGGCCGCGATCAGCGGGTAGCCGAGCTTCTCGAGGTCGGGATGGCTCCGACGCCAGGCGAGGTGGGAATACTCGTTGTCGGTGCTGCCCCCGACCACGCTCGTGTCGCGGTCGCCGAAGGCCTTGAGCTGCTTGTTGAACTCGGCGAGTTCCGTCGGGCAGACGAACGTGAAATCCTTGGGATAGAAGAAATAGACCACCCACTTGCCCGAGTAGTCGGCGTTCGAGAGCAGTTTCACGTCGTCCTTGCCGGTGCCGACACAGGCCTGGCAGGAAAACTGGGGAAACGAGTCGCCGACGGTGAGCATGCGGAATCCTCCGGAAAACGGTGGGCTGGTCGCCGCAGAGTCTACGGGGGCGGCAGGGGTGGTTCAACACGAAAGCCCGCCGCGGTGGGCGCGGGCATACTGGTTGGCATGATCCCGCCCGCCGCCGCCACGCCCCGCCCGCCGCTCGTGCATCACGACGAACGCACCGGCCGCGCCGTGTTCGTGGCCCCGGGCCGCGACGAGCGGCCCACCGACGCGGAACTTGCGGCGGCCGCCGCCGAGAACGACGCGTCGCGGTGGTGCCCGTTCTGCGCGGGCAATGAGTCCCTGACTCCGCCCGCCGTGCTGCGGGCCCCGGCCGATGCCACGGCGGCCTGGCAGGCCCGGATCATCCCCAACCGCTACCCGTTCGTCGCGGCGGCGAGCGATGCGATCGGCCACGGCACCGCCCGACCGGCCCATGGCGTGCACGAGGTGGTGATCGAGTCGCCGCGGCACGACACGCTCGTGACGGCGGTCGAGCCGGCCGCCTGGCGGGCCGCCTGGGCACTCGTGCAACGGCGGCTGGCCGAGCTCGCCGGCCGCGACGATCTCGCCTGGGGCACGGTGTTCAAGAACTCGGGACCCCGGGCCGGCGCCTCACTCGAGCATGTCCACAGCCAGCTCGTGGCGGTGGACTTCGTGCCACCCGCGGTGGCCGCGGAGTTTGCGGCGGCCGCGTCCGAGGCCGAGCCCTTTGCGGCGCTGCTCGCGGAAGCGGCCGCGGAGCGGCGGATCGTCGCCGAGGCCGGTGGGCTCGTGGCCCTCGTGCCCGCGGCCCCGCGGCAGCCCGGGGAGATCTGGATCGTGCCGGCCGAACGCGAGCCTCACTTTCATGCCGCACCGCCGGCCCGGGCCCAGGCTCTCGCGGATCTCACCCGCGACCTGGTCGGTCGGCTCGCCCGGATCCTGCCCGGGGCCGACTTCAACTGGTGGCTGCACGAGGCGGCCTGGCGCGGCGCCGCGGCCACCTTGGCGAGCGACCGCTGGCACTGGCATCTCGAGATCCTGCCGCGGGTGAACCAGTTGGCGGGCTTCGAGCTTGGCACCGGCTGCCACATCACCCCGCTGCCGGCCGCGGAGGCGGCGGCGCGCCTGCGGGACGCGTGAGCCCGCCGGCCAGGGTCCACCAGTCGAGCGGCGGCGCGAAGCCGCTCGCGCCGTGGGCGAGCAGCGTGACGGGCAGGTCGCCCAGGAGATGCTGGAGATCCTGCACGTTTGCGGAGGCGATCGCCCCGGCGCTGGTCGGATCGGCGGGGTCGCCGCCCGGCGGCGCGACCTGCGAGAGCACGCAGGCCGCCACGGTCAGCCCTGCGGCCCGCGCCGCCCGCACGGTCGCGAGCGTCCGCCCAATCGCCCCCAGCCGCGCCGCATCGACGACCACCAGCGGATAGCCGAACTCGCCTGCCAGGTCGGCGCCGAGCGTCGTCGGGCCCAAGGGCGAGAACAGCCCACCGGCCCCCTCGACCAGCACAAGGTCGCGGCCGCGCCAGGCGGAAACCCCCGTGCGCAAAAGCGTCTCATCGACCATCCGGCCCGCCGCACGAGCGGCGCGTGGCGGCGCCAGCGGAACCGGGAAGCATTGGGGGCAGACGGCCGTGATCGCCCCGACCCGGCCGGCCGCCTCCCAGAGCCGCTCGGGGTCACCCCCCGGCGCGTCGGCCGTCGCGATCCCGCTGGCCACCGGCTTGTAGGCGGCCACCCGCCGCCCGGTGGCGACCAGCCCGCGGAGAATCGCCACCGCGACGGCGGTCTTGCCGACATCGGTGTCGGTGCCGACCACGAACAGACCGCGTCGGGACAGGTCGGTCATGGTCGGCCGGGCGGCGGCTTCCTCGGAGAGTCAACCTCTTGAAAAGGCAGCGACCGCACGGGCGAACTCCGCCATCCAGACTATGATTGGGACTGATTCTCATCTTCGGCTCCCGCTTTCGCAACGGCTCCCGCAGCCCCCCATGGCCAGCTCCTCGACCAGCCTCGACACCGTCGCCGTGGGCCGCACGGCCCGCGTGGTCGACATCGGGGGTGACGACGCGGTGGCGCTGCGGCTCTTGGAGATGGGGCTCACGCCGGGCGTCG
>CAXNGP010000008.1:0-16944 GCA_964201845.1 Pirellulales bacterium | reverse complement strand
GTCGTGCGGAGCCTCGTGCAGGAAGTTGAGGTCGTGGATCGTGAGCACCACCGGCACACGGGGATCGAGGGGCAGATACTTCGACATCTGGTTGGTGACGTGCCAGAGGGCCACCTGCGGGGTGGGCAGGAACGGACTCGCCAGCGGCCGAAGGAACTGCCGCAGCGCCTCCTTCTTCCACGGGGCGACGGCGATCCGCTGAAACCCACCGCCGGGAAAGTGCCGCTCGGCGCCCGCGGGCAGGAAGAAGACCGGTTCGAACCGGCCCGGCGCCACCTTCAGGAGTTCCTCGCCAAGATGCAGCGAAAAACGGCCGAGGCCACAGTTGATGTGCCGCAGCTTCTCGAGATCGACGACGATGCGGGGAAGGCTTTTGAGCATGGGGCTTCCGGGGCGACCGGCCCCATCTTCGTGTCCGACGCGCCGCCAGGACAAGCCGCCGTCGTTTGCCGGTCGGGGCCGCCGCGGCGCCACGGGGGTCCGCCGATTGCCCGCCGCCGCGGCACGGCTTAGGCTGTCGCCCGGTCCGCCGTCCTCCGGGAGCCTCTCGATGAGCCTTCGATTCGCCGTCATGCCGGTCGTGATCCTGGCCGCAGCCCTCGCTGCCGGCCCCGCGGCCGCCCAGCCCGCCGTCGCCGAGGCCCCCGCGGCCGCCGGTTGGCGCACGCTCTTCGACGGCGAGGACCTCGACGGCTGGAACGGCGACCCGAAGCTGTGGAGCGTGCGGGACGGCGTGATTCACGGCGAGACCACCCCGGAGCACAAGGCCAACGGCAACACGTTCCTGATCGCCGAGGACCTTGTGCTCGAGGACTTCGAGCTCGAGCTCTCGTTCCGCTGCAACGCCACCAACAACTCCGGGATCCAGTACCGCTCGAAGCACATCACCGAGGGCAACCCCAAGAACCCCTGGGTCGTCCGTGGCTACCAGCACGAGATCCGCAACGAGAACAAGCTCCCCAACGTCGCCGGCTTCATCTACGACGAGGGGGGCAAGCGGGGCCGGATCTGCAACGTGGGCGAGAAGGCCGAGTGGACGGCCAAGGGCAAGCAGGTGACCGGGCAGCTGATCGACGCGGCCGGATTCGAGAAGCTGTTCCGGCTCGGCGACTGGAACGACGTCCGGATCGTGGCCGAGGGCAACCACATCCGGCACTATCTCAACGGTACGCAGATCCTCGACTTCACCGACGACGACACCCACGCGCTCCGCCAGGGGGTGCTGGCCTTGCAGTTGCACGCAGGCGCGCCGATGTGGGCGGAGTATCGCAACATCCGGATGCGGCCGCTGCCGGCCGCCAAGTGACCGACTTTCCCCAGCACCTTTTTGGAGAGCGTTGAGCCATGGGCCTGATCAAGGAGTTTCGCGAGTTCGCCATGCGGGGCAACGTCATCGACCTGGCGGTCGGTGTCGTCATCGGTGCGGCGTTCGGCAAGATCATCAGTTCGCTGGTGGCCAAACTCATCATGCCGCCGCTCAACCTGCTGACGAGCAAGTACGGCGTGAACTTCAACGATCTGGCGTACAAGATCCAGACCGAGGCCCCGAAGCTCAATCCGGACGGCACGATGGCGATGGTCGACGGGAAGCCCCAGATGGTTTTCCAGAACTACCCGATCCTCAACTACGGGCCGTTCATCCAGTCGGTGATCGACTTCCTGCTCGTGGCGGTGGCGCTGTTCGCGGTGATCAAGATCCTCAACACGGCCAAGGCCCGGTTCGACGCCCAGAAGGCGGCCGAGCCGCCGGCCCCGCCGGAAGACGTCGTCCTGCTCCGCGAGATCCGCGACTCGCTGGCGAAGCGGTAGGGCTCGGATGCCGCGGACGCGGATGGGCTGGCGATAAAAGCCCCCCGGCGCGAGCCGGGGGGATGGCGCGATCCATTTCGTTCGGCGTTGGGCCGCTGTGGTTGTCTTGGATGGCCGGCGTCATCCCCCTTGCTCGCGCAAGGGGGCTTTTATTCGCGATCATCCGGGCCACGGCGGGCTGGTCGGGAGCGGGCACGTGACGCTGGTCTCGGCCCCTGTGGCCGGGTCGTGAAAGGTGATCCGCCAGGCGTGGAGGCCGATCGCTTCGGCGCGGGCTTCGCCCGACGCGCGGCCGCCGTAGAGCGTGTCGCCCACGACGGGCAGATTGCGGGCCGCGGCCTGCACCCGGAGTTGGTGCATCCGGCCGGTGAGGGGCTCGAGTTCCAGAAGCAACGTGCCATCGTCAGGCAGCAGTGTTTCGGCGGCGGTCGCCGGCAGCACGCGGCCAATCGTGACCGCCTCACGACCGTCGGCGGTGCCCGCCGCGACGACCTCGGCCCGGGGCTCGTCGGGCACCTTGCGGATGGTGTCGCGCCACTCGAACGGCGCGTTCCTGACCGGAGTTCCGGAGGTCGTCGGCGTGACGATCGCCAGGTAGGTCTTGCGAATCTCGCGCCGCTCGAACTGCCGGGAGAGCTGCCGGGCCGCGCGAGGCGTGGTCGCCAGCAGCAGGACCCCGGAGACCGCCCGGTCGAGCCGGTGGGGCACGCCGAGAAAGCCGCCGGGGTGGTGCCGGCGACCGGCTTCGCGGGCCGCCACCACGGCCGCGCCGAAGAGCTGCTCGCGGATCAGCGACTCCACCGACGGGATGCCGGCCGGGGCTTGCGTGGCCAGGCCGGCCGGCTTGGCCACGGCGAGCACGCCGCCGGAGTCATGGATGATGGCGAGGTCCATGGGCGCTGCATTCGTCACGGAGACACGGGATCGAGTCGGCGAGAGTATCCTACGGCCGTGAATCCGATCTCGATCTCCCGCTGGCTCTCCCGCAACGTGCAGGGCCTCCGCTTCGGGCCGCCGACGGCGTGCGTCTACAACCCGCTCGTCTACGCGCGGCGGCCGCACGAGGCCTACCTCGCCCGCTACGCCAAGCAGGGCGTGGAGACGCTCCTGGTGGGCATGAACCCGGGCCCCTGGGGCATGGCGCAGACGGGCGTGCCGTTCGGGGAGGTCGGCCTGGTGCGGGAGTTTCTGGCAATCGACGAGCGGGTCGGCCGGCCGCAGGTGATCCATCCCAAGCGGCCGATCGAAGGCTTCGCCTGCACGCGGAGCGAGGTGAGCGGGCGGCGGTTCTGGGGGTGGGCGCGGGACCGCTACCAGACACCGGACCGCTTCGCGGAACGGTTCTTCGTCATCAACTACTGCCCGCTCGTCTTCATGGAGGAGTCGGGCTGCAACCGGACCCCCGACAAGCTCCCGCCGTCGGAACGCGAGCCGCTCTTCGAACGCTGCGACGAGGCGCTCCGGCGGCTGGTGGCGTGGTGTGATCCGAAACGGGTCGTCGGCGTCGGGGCGTTCGCCGCCGGGCGGGCGGCCGCGGCGTTGGGCGACGATGGGCCGCCGATCGGCACGGTCCTGCACCCGAGCCCGGCGAGCCCCGCCGCCAATCGGGGCTGGGCTCGGCAGGCGGAGCGGCAACTGCGGGCGCTCGGGGTGCGAATTCCGGGTGCCGGGATCACCGCGCGGAAGCCGCGGCGGTGACCGGCCTCGGTGCCGCGGGCCGCGGGTTCTCCATGGGGCATGGTTTCGCGCACAATCACCTTCCGCCGTGGCGCGATTCGGCCGCGAAGCACGGCGATCCCCGAGGTGACCCGCATGGCCCAGCTGTATTTCTATTACTCGGCGATGAACGCCGGCAAAAGCACGACGCTGCTCCAGTCGGCGCACAACTACCGCGAGCGGGGTATGGAGGCGCTGCTCTACACGCCGGCGATCGACACCCGGGCCGGCGACCCCAGGATCCATTCCCGGATCGGGATCTCGGCCGACGCGATCGCCTTCGGCGAGGCCTACGATTTTTTCGCCGCCGTCCGTGAACGGCAGCAGGCCGGGCCGGTGCACTGCCTGCTCATCGACGAAGCCCAGTTTCTCACGCCGCGGCAGGTGCTCGAACTCACGCTCGTCTGCGACCGGCTCTCGATCCCGGTCCTGTGCTATGGAATCCGAACCGATTTCCGGGGCGAGCCCTTCGAGGGGAGCAAGTATCTGCTGGCCTGGGCCGACAACATCGTCGAGATCAAGACGATCTGCCGCAGCGGCAAGAAGGCGACGATGAACGCCCGGCTCGACGAGCAGGGCCGGCGCGTGACCGAGGGCGCCCAGATCGACATCGGCCACCACTACGAGGCGATGAGCCGTCGGGAGTTTCGGCTCGACGAGGTTTCGCCGGTCGCCCGGAAGCCCGACCGCTGAACGCGACGGGCCGGCCGCTCCGGCGACCGGCCCGCCGAAATCGGAGCCGTCTGTGGCGGCTCAGCCGAGCGCCGCGACGGCGGCGAGCACCTCCTGCTCGTGACCCGCTGGCTTCACGGCGGTGAACGCCTTGGCGATCCGGCCGGCCGCGTCGATCACGAAGGTGCTCCGGGCGATGCCCATGAAGCTTTTGCCATACATGCTCTTCGCCCGCCAGGCTCCGTACTTCTCGGCCAGCGAATGGTTCTCGTCGGCCAGCAGCGTGAAGGGCAGTCCGCGCTTCTGCCGGAACTTCACGTGGCTCCGCGGCGAGTCGGGGCTGACGCCGAGCACGACGGCCTTGTGCCGGGCGAACTGCGGGTGGGCATCACGGAATCCGCAGGCCTCGACGGTGCAGCCGGGCGTGTCGTCCTTGGGATAGAAGTAGAGCACGACCGGCCGTCCCTTGAACGCCGACAGCTTGACCAGCGATCCATCGTGGGCCACGGAGGTGAAGTCGGGCGCCTTGGAGCCCTCCCGCGGCCAGGCCGGCTCCGTCGCCTTCGTCACCGCCGGCTGCTTCGCGGCCGGTTTCTTCAAAGCGGCCTTCTTCGGAGCGGCCTTCTTCGGAGCGGCCTTCTTCGGAGCGGCCTTCTTGCTTGGATTCTTGCTGGGCTGCTTGGAAGACTTCTTCTTGGCCATGACGGGGTGTGCTCCAGAATAAAGATCGTGTGAGGCGGTCACGTCAGGGGTTGTAGCACGTTTGCGGCCGATCGAACCACGACGAATCCGACGGGATCCGGGGACCGGCTCAGGATGCCGGTGTCGGCAGCACCCAGGCGGTCAGAGAAGGCTGCGGAGGGCCCGCTGAAGGACGAGCGTGCCGCGTTGCATCTCCGGCCCCCACGCGAACCGGTGGGCGGCATCGACCCACTCCACCGTGACGGGGAAGTCGGCCGTCCAGGCGAGGAGTTCGCTGTCCAGCGCGTGGGGGGTGTCGCGGCTGACGGTGAGTTCCAGCCGCCAGTCGCCCGGCTGCAGGTTCCGGGCGAGCGACCGCGCGAGCACCTCCGTCATCGTGACGAAGTGCCGGTTGAGGCTGATTGGAACCCGGACGGCGATGCTCGGCATGGATGGTCCGACGCGTGGTGCGGTGAGTCGGGAGTCGCAGACGACGTGCCGCACGGGCTGCGGCGGAAGCCACGGCGAGCCGGCCCCCTTCAATCGGCTCCGAGCGACGCGGATCCGCAGATTTCTAACCGGGAAGGCCTGAGGCCGGCAATGACGCGGCGCCTTGGCCCGAGGCCCGGTGCTTGGCCCGAGGCCTGGCGCCGGCCGCGGCATCGCGGAGGCTTGTCTTGCCGCCGCGCGAGCTTCCTTGTGCAGGCTCCCGTCAATCGGCCACACTGGGAGCGTTGGCCCGGAACGCCGGCTGTCGGAGCGACATCTGTCATGGAACGATTCCTCACGCCGTCGGAACTCGCGAGCCTCGGCTTGGCCGCGGTGGGCGAGGGCGTGCTCATCGATCGGGCGGCGGTGTTCATCAACCCGGGCTGCATCCGGATCGGATCGCGAACCAGGATCGACGCGTTCTGCGTGATCACGGCCACGAACCACGGGGTCGCGATCGGCCGCATGGTGCACCTGGGCCCGGGCTGCCAGATCTTCGGCGGCGGCGGCGCGGTGACGCTCGAAGACTTCACCTGTCTTTCGGGCCGCACGTCGGTCTACACGACCTGTGACGACTTGGTCGACGGCCACTTGATCAACCCCACGATTCCCTTGGCGTATCGCCGGGTGCAGTGCCGTCCGGTGACGCTGCGGCGACATGCGGTGGTCGGCTGCGGCTCGGTGGTGCTGCCGGGTGTCGAACTCGGCTACGGCGCGAGCGTGGGCGCGCTGACGCTCGTGAGGAAATCGGTCCCCGAGTGCGAGGTCTGGCAGGGCGTACCCGCCCGCAAGGTCGGGATGCGCAACGCCGAGCGGTTGCGGGAACTCGAGGCGAAGCTGCTCGCCGACTACCCGGACTGACGACCCACGCGCGGCGGTCGGGCAGCAGGCGGATCACTGGTCGCCGAGGCCGGCCTTGAGCCGCTCCTGCCAGTCCGGATGTTTCTGCTTGAAGGCTTGAAACCCGCGATACTCCGCAGGCGAGATCCGGCCATCGTTGTCGGCATCGATGGCGTCGAAGGCCCACTCATAGCCCCGCTTCGAGCGATTCCATTCGTCACGGGAGTTCCAGCCCGCGGCGACGGTTTCGTCGATCTCCAGGACCTGGCCTGCCTCGAGCAGGGCCCGGCGATAGCGGAGGAAGTCGATGGCTTGCACGGCGGTGTTTTCCTTGATCGCGTGCGCGGCGGCGATGCCGGCGGAGAGGCCGAGGGTGATCCACACGGGTTCCATGCGAATGCAGGTCATCGCGATGTGGCTGGCGGAGCAGCACACGGGCACGAGCAGATTGTCACACTCGCTCTGTTTCGGCCGGATGGCGCGATAGGGGATGCGATGGATGCCACTGTGCCGCGGGTTCGCCCTCATGATGCTGAACTCGCCGCCGCTGAGCGCGATCCCGCCCTCGTGCGCGATGGTGGCGTATGGCCAGTCGTCGACCCCATAGCTGCCGAGGCCGACGGAGTCGGCGGGGGCGGCCGCCCCTTCGAGGTCGGTCTGCGTGACGACGTAGTCCGACTTCATGCGCCGGGCCTCGCGCACATAGAGCTGATGCGGCCAACCGTTGGTGTCGTCGAAGATGCCCCGCTGAAACCCGATCGACTCCGCCTTCTCGCGCAGGTCGGCCGGAACCGAGGGGTCGGTGCGCAGGAAGTGATACATGCCGCGCACGAAGTCGATCTGCTCGCGCCAGATGCGCGAGCGTGTGGCCCAGTCGCCGTCCGGATAGGCGGCGTTCTCGCCGGCGACGGACTGCGCCCAGAGCGCCCGGCTGGAGTTGCCGCCGAAGACGCCCCAGCCGTTGTTCTCCGTGTATTCGCCGAGCAGGTGCATCTTGCGGCCCGCGCGCATGTTCACGCCCTGGCGGAAGCCACGTCGGAAGATCTCGTATCGGCGTGGATCGTAGTCGTCGGGCTTCTCGATCCGGATCGGGTCCTGCTTCGTCAGCACCCAGCGGAAGGCGTACATCATCGTGAGTTTGTCCGCGCTGCCGAGCGGACCGAGCTGGACGTCCTGCAGCAGCGGCAGCAGACCGCTCTTCGGGTCGCCCGGCTTCACGTACGGATCGATGTCGTACCGCATCAAGAGGGGCCGCACGCCGCCGAGCGATTCGCCGTATTCCGCGCGGGATTCACGCCCCCACGTGTAGCGCACCCCCGACTTCGCCAGCAGATCGCCCTCGTAGGAGCAGTCGATGAACACCCGCGCGGAGACGGTCTTCGCGTTCGCGTTCGCAGGCTTCTCGCTGGGGCAACCGAGTGTGTCCGGCGGCGCGTGGTCGAGCGCGAGGGAGCGAATCCTCGCGCCCTCCTTCGTGACCGCCGCGAGTCGATGCTCGTGGATCACCGGGATGCCGCGGTCGGCGAGTTCGCGCTGGTAGAGCGCACGCATCGCCACGTCGTCGTTCTCGATCAGGAGCGTCGTCGCCATCCGGCCGACCGAGCGCGGAGCACCCCAGTCGATGGCGTTCAGGCCTCCGCCACTCATGCCGCCAAGCCAGCGCGAGGGCTCCACCACGATCACCTTCGCCCCCGCATCGGCGGCACCGAGGGCCGCGGCGACTCCGCTCGCCGTCGCGCCATACACGCAGACATCGGTCGCCGCCGATGCGGCTGCGAGCAGGCGGGGATTCATCGCCAGTCCGGCGACGGTGGCGGTGGTGGCGTGGAGGAAATGTCGGCGGCTGGGGCTCATCGTGGGGCTGGTCTTGATGGTTGCGGAAGGGTCGTCGACCGTCCTAGACTTGAAGTCAGCGGTCTGCAGCCAGTCCGCATCCCCGAGGGGCCGCCCCAATGACCGCCATCAGCCCGATCCGGAGACCGCCTCGCTGGATCGTACTGTCCGCCCTGGCGTTCGTGGCATCCCTGGCTGTCGCCAGCGGGGCCGCTCCCAAGGCGGCTGCCAGAAAGCGGCAGCAGGCCCCGCCACTGCGGCTCCCCGAGGCCGTGATGGCAGCGCCTCAGGGCAGCATCATGACGCTGCCGCAGGTCGACCGGGACGACCGTGCCGCGGTGTCCGCCGCAGCCGAGAAGATCGACGCGCTCCTGGCCGACCACTGGAAGGAGCACGCCGCCCGCCCGCCCGCCCGGCTCACCGACGAGCAGTTTGCCCGCCGGATCTATCTGGAACTCGGGGGCCGGATTCCAAGTTACGAAGAGGCGGTGGCGTTTCTCTCGTCGAAGGATCGGCGAAAACGCGCGGAGTTGATCGACCGGCTGCTCGAGAGCCCGGATTACGTCAGTCACTTCTACAACTTCTGGGCAGACATCCTCAGGCTCCAGGAACGCCCCAGCAAGACGCTGCCGTTCGAGCCCTACCTGTACTACGTGAAGGAAGCGATCCGTACCAACAAGCCGTACGACACGTGGGTCTACGAGATGCTCACCGCCGACGGCCGCATCTGGGAGAATCCGGCGGTCGGATACCAGTTGCGCGACGAGGGCATGCCACTGCCCTACGTGGACAACACGGTCAGGGTGTTTCTCGGCACCCAGATCGGCTGCGCGCAGTGCCACGATCACCCCTTCGACCAGTGGACCCAGAAGCAGTTCTACGAGTTGGCTGCGCTGACGGCGGGCACGCGGATGGTGGCCGGCAGCGGGCGGATCTCCGCCAAGGGAAAGGAACTGCCGGGCGAGGACGTCCGGAGGCTGATCGCCGACATCCGCAAGCAGGACGACAAGAAGGCTGCGTTGCTGACCCGCTTCGTGCGGGCCAACGCCACGGCCGTGAGTTTTGCCGACGCC
Organism: Pirellulales bacterium; assembly: GCA_964201845.1. Taxonomy (GTDB): domain Bacteria; phylum Planctomycetota; class Planctomycetia; order Pirellulales; family UBA1268; genus QWPN01. The sequence goes on along the minus strand of CAXNGP010000008.1, from coordinate 7,831 downwards.
CCGCTGAAACTGCCGCACGACTACCAGTATGACGACGCCGAACCGCTCTCGGTGGTGAGCCCGAAGGTGCTCTGGGACGCCGTGCCGGCGACGGCCGCAGCCGCGGCCGGCCGCGAGCAGTTCGCCGCGTGGCTGGTCACGCACGACAACCGGCAGTTCGCCCGCACGATCGCCAATCGGATGTGGCGGAAACTGATGGGTGTCGGCCTCGTGGAGCCGGTCGACGACTTCCGGGATGAGAACCCGGCCAGTTTCCCGGCGCTGCTCGAGCATCTCACCGACGAGATGCTGCGGCTCGACTTCGATCTGCGAGAGTTCGTTCGGATCATCGTCTCGACCGACGCCTATCAGCGGCGGGCCGTGGCCTACGATCCCACGTCGGCGGCTCCGTTTCGGTTCACCGCGCCGGCCCTGCGACGGATGACGGCCGAGCAACTGTGGGACTCGATCCTCATGCTCGTCGCCCGCAATCCCTGGAGCGTGCAACGGCCGACGCCCGAGCAGATCGCCTCGGCGGTGAGCCTCGACCTCAGCAAGGCCCGCGTGGAGGACGTGCAGCGGCAGTGCGACGAGTTCATGGATGCGTATGGCCGCGGCTACGTCCGGCGGATGCAACAGATCTGCGGCTATCGTGGCCAGCTCTTGGTGCGGGCCAGTGAGATCCCGACCCCGCTGCCGCTGGGGCATTTTCTCCGGCAGTTCGGCCAGAGTGATCGGGAAGCGATCGAGGCCGCGCGGCAGGTGGCCACGATTCCCCAGATCCTGGCTATGTTCAACGGCCCGATCACCCACAGCATGCTCGAACGGGGTTCCGTGATCTACGACAACGTGATCGCGCACCGGCCCGAGGAGGCGATCGACGTGGTGTTCCTGTCGGTGCTTTCCCACCGGCCCTCGCCCGAGGATCGCCGGTTCGCGATTCAGGAGCTCACGACCGCCGAGGACCCGGCGACGGGCTGCGGCAACGTGATCTGGGCGCTGCTCAATACCCGCGAATTCATCTTCATTCAATAAGGGCGTTCGCCCGGAGGTTGTTCGTCCATGGCCCGTCCATCGCCCGTCTCCGCCGCCGGCCGCGAGGTTCGACTCTCCCGCCGGGCGCTCGTCGGCCGTGGCGCGCGGATGGCGCTCGGCGTCACCGTGCTGGATCGCCTGGCCGGCAGCCTCGCCGCGGCGGACGCTTCCCGGCAGACGTCGAAGAACGGCGTCAACATCATTTACCTGACGATGCGGGGTGCGATGACCCACATCGACACCTTCGATCCGAAGCCGGGCCGCGCGGAGCAGGGTGAGACCAAGACGATCCAGACGAAGACGCCGGGAATCCTGTTCGGCGAGCATCTTCCACAGCTGGCCGGACTCTCTGAAAAGCTCGCCGTGATCCGATCGATGACGACGGAAACCGGTGCCCACGAACAGGGCACCTACCTGCTGCGGACGTCCTATCCCCAGATCGCCAGCATCCGGCATCCCTCGATGGGCTCGTGGGCGCTTCACGTGAGCGGCAAGCGGAGCCGCGACCTGCCCGGCTACGTGCTGGTGGGCAACGGCAACGAGCATCCGGGCTGCGGATTCCTCGACCCGGCGGTCACGCCCGTTCCGGTCGCCGACCCCACGCTCGGCCTGGAAAACACGGTGCGGCCCGCGTATCTGTCGCAGACGAATTTCGAGCGTCGGTTGGCTCTGGCCGACCGGATCGACCGCGACTTCAAGCAGACCTACAAGGGGCAGCAGATCGAGGCCTACAACCAGATGTACAAGGATGCCGTCCGGCTACTGGGCAGCGTCGACCTGGAGGCATTCGACATCGCCAAGGAGCCGGAGAAACTCCGCGCGGCGTACGGCGACTCGCCGTTTGGCCAGGGCTGTCTCCTCGCCCGCCGGCTCGTGGAAGCCGGCGTGCGGTGCGTCGAGGTCGAGCTGGGTGGTTGGGACATGCACCGGGAGATCTTCGAGGAGCTTCCCGTGAAGGCCGGCCAACTCGATACGGCGATGGCCGCCCTGCTGGGCGATCTCGACGACCGCGGCCTGCTCGCCTCCACGCTCGTGGTGCTCGGCACCGAGTTCGGGCGGTCGCCCCAGGTCAACGACAACGCGGGACGCGATCATCACCCCGCCGTCTTCTCGTGTGTCTTGGCCGGTGCGGGCGTGAAGGGGGGGGTGGTTCACGGCGCCTCCGACGCCCAGGGCCGGAGCCCGGAGCGGGATGCGGTCAGCATCGAGGACTTCAACACGACGATCGCCGCTGCCAGTGGGCTGCCCTACGAGAAGGAGTTCGAGGCTCCCAATGGCCGCCCGTTCAAGATTGGCGGCGGTGGCAAGCCGATCGCGGCGGTGCTCGCCTGACGCGTGCGGGCCGTGACGGGTGCGGGCTTCGGGACGTTCGAAGCGGGCGGATCAGCGGCGCGGAGACCAAGCGGCTGCCGACCATCGGCAGGTGATTCGCACTTTCAATCACGGTGGAACCAACAAGTCGGGGCGACATGATTCGAACATGCGACCTCTACGTCCCGAACGTAGCGCTCTAGCCAGGCTGAGCTACGCCCCGATGCGTGTGGTTCAACCACACTTGGGATGAGGATTGAAAGCCTACCGAACGGCCTACGCCGGGGCAACGGCGGTGCGGAACCCGGCAGTTCCTTCGAATACGGGGCTGGCTACTCGACGGTCACGCTTTTCGCCAGATTTCGCGGCTGGTCCACATCGCATCCACGGTTCACGGCGATCCGGTATGTCAGGAGCTGAAGCGGAATGACGGCTAGCAGAGGGGAAAGTGCGTCGAGCGTTTCGGGAATCTCGATGACGAACTCTGCAAACCGCTTGACCTCCTCCTGTCCAGGCGTCGTGACGGCGATGACGCGACCCTGCCTCGCGCGCACCTCCTCGATGTTGGCGAGCATCTTATCGCTCGTGTGCGCCGTGGCGGCGGTCACCACGACCGGCATCAGCCGATCGATGAGCGCGATCGGGCCATGTTTCATCTCGGCCGCCGGATAGCCCTCGGCGTGGATGTAGGAAATCTCCTTGAGTTTGAGCGCGCCCTCGAGCGCTACCGGGAAATTGAAGGACCGACCGAGGTAGAGGAAGTTGGGGGCATAGGTAAAACGGTCGGCGATCGAATCGATCATCGATTCCTGGGCGAGGATCGCGGTGATCTAAGGATGGGTCGGCCAATGGCACTTCGGCAAGTGACGGCCGAGCGGGGCGGATCATGAGGAGCAACATTCGGGACCGGTCGGGCTGGATACGGCCCGATCGTGGAGGTTCCGAGGAGCGTCCTATCCACGCTCAGGGTCGAATTTTTCTCGTTGGCGCAGACCGGCCTTGAAGCCGCTCTTCTCGCGGGCCGTCTGCACCGTGGCATGGAATGCCGTCAGAGGCTGTGGATGTCGATCACGGGCAGCTCGTCGGGCGATGCCTGAGGTCATTCGGTGCCGGGCGCAGCTTGTAGGGTTCGATGGACTCCAGGAGTTCACGGCGGCCCCAGAAAATGCCCACGTGCGGGCCGAAAAATTTGTAGGCCGAGCACGCGAGGTAGTCGCATCCGATTGCCTACACGTCAATCCGCGCGTGTGGGGCGAAGTGCACCGCAACGACGAACACCTGCGCTCCGACGGCATGCGACCACCGGCAGATGTCGGCCACGGGATTCACGGTCCCCGCCACGTTCGCCGCCGCCCCAACAGCCACGAGCTTCGTGCGATCGTTCAACAGTGACCGCAGTTGGTCGAGGTCGAGCGTGCAGTCGTCGTGATGGAAATCCACACGCCGCACGGTCGCGCCGGCGTCGTGGGCGGCAAGCACCCAGGGCGCGACGGTGGCGTCGTGGTCGAGGCGGGTGACAATGACCTCGTCACCGGGTTTCCACGTGCGGGCCAACGGGCCGGTTGTAATCGCAACGCCCGCGCCGAGCGGAAGGGGACCGGTTGCCGCCGTTGGCTCAAGGCAGTGCTGCTAGAAGCGGTAGTCGCTCGCGGCTCGATACCACCACGCCGCCGGGCCGCTCCACCGTGATCGCGAAGGCCGTGGCCCGGCTGACCGGGAGCCGGGGATCGATCTGAATCAGAACGTCGCCCTCGGTACCAGCCGGCACGTCGAACACGCCTCCATCTACGGGATAGGCCTCGTTTCGCTCCGCATCGAAGATCCAAAGTTGATATTGAGTTACGGCCGGGTCATTGGCTGCCAGGCCGCGAAACCGCATGAATCCCTGCTGGCGGGCGGCACTCCAGACCACGTCGCCCAAGCCCCCAGCCATCTCCAGGTCGGCCTGATTCGCAACAACCGAGGGGTCGTCACTCGCCTTCTTCCAGTCGACCGTCACCGTCTCTGGGTCTTCCTTCAAAAGTTGGCCCCGCAACTGTGCCAAGGACGGCGTCTTGCCGGGGGGCACGATCCCCGGCAACTGGCTCGACTGCCAGAAGAGCAACCCCGCCAAGCAGGCAGCCGCCCACCAGCCGGTCGCTGCGAACGCCACCCGGCCAGAAAACCAATGAACTGCCCCACCGCCCCCGGCCCGTACTTCGGGGCGGGCGGCAACAACCTTTGACCGCGGCAGATGCGCTGGCGCATCGCGGCCAATCCACCCCGCGAGGTTCGTCGGCAAGGCCTCCATTCGGCTGCCGCTGCGGGACAACATCGCCAGTTCCACAGCCGCAGCGGCAAGTTCCCAGTCGCTCGGGGCCGTTTCGGGGGGGCCAGCCAAGGGAATGTCTTCGCGTTCTGTGTCGAAGCCGCTCATCGCGTGCTCCTTTCAGCCAGTGTCCGGCCGCGGCCGGACAGCGTCCGGCGCAGGCTGTCGAGCCCGCGGCGAATGTGCGACTTGACCGTGCCGAGGGGCAGGCCAGTGTGTTCAGCGATTGCGGTGTGTGTGAGGCTGTCGTAGATCGAGAGCCGTAGCACCTGCTGTTCTTCGGGCTTCAGCTGGGCGAGATGCTCATCCGCGAGCCGGGCTTCCTCGCCCAGCTCAAGCAGCCGGCCCACCGCCGCGTCGCCGGCGGGATCGGGCACGTGCGTGGCACCGGCTTCGTCGATCGAGGCGGTGTGTCGCTTTGCCCCCCGGCGAAGCCGGTCGATGACTCGTCGTCTGGCAATCATCGCTACGAACGTTATCTCCTCGGCCACCTGAGGATCGAATCGGTCAGCCGAACGCCACAAATCGACGAATACCTCCTGCACCACATCCTCGGCATCTTCCCGGCTTGCCAGTCGTCGCCGCGCGAGCGTCCAAATCAGCCCGCCGTACCGGGAGATGCACTCCGGGACGGCCGACTGGTCGCCGCTGGCAATCCGCGGGAGAAGCGAGTCTTGCAAAAACGAACCCCTGTATCTTGAGAATCATGAAGATGTACGGGTCGGAGCCGCGCGGCCGCAACCGTCATCCTAACTTCTCTCGGCACGCCCTGAGAGAGCTGGCCCGACGGGCGGCGGGGCGGGCTCGCGCCTGCCCCGCTTGAAACCCGTCTGCCAGCGGTCCTGGCCGCAGTTCGCCGACTACTTGGTCTCCGGGGGCAGGATCACGGCGTCGATTACGTGGATCACACCGTTGCTGGTCTCGATGTCGGTCTTCACGACCTTGGCGTTGTCGATCATCACCACGCCGTCGGCAACCTTCACCTTGGCCTTGGAGCCCTGCACTGTTGGGGCTTCAGTGAGCTTGACGACGTCGGCCGCCATCACCTTGCCTGGCACAACATGATAGGTGAGAACGGCGACCAGCTTGTCCTTGTTCTCGGGCTTGAGCAGCGTCTCCACCGTGCCTGCGGGTAGCTTTGCGAAGGCCTCATCGGTGGGGGCGAAGACGGTGAACGGCCCAGCACCCTTCAAAGTCTCGACCAGGCCAGCGGCCTGCACGGCGGCGACGAGCGTCTTGAAACTGCCGGCACCGACTGCAGTATCAACGATGTCCTTCGAATCGGCCTTGAGCGCCACCGTCTGGACGTGGCTCTTGGTGTGGGCCTTCTTGGCGGCGGCCAGCGGGCATTCGCCGGCGACGGCCATGGATGCGACGGGCAAGGCGAGAGCGGACCCGAGGGCAAGGCGGAACAGTGAGCAACGCATGAGGATTCCTTTTCAGAAGTTTGGAGAAACCAGTCTGCCGGTGTCACGCGACCCCGACATCCACGTCTTCGTAGGCGATGAGCGATCGGATGCGAATTCCTGGAATTCTGTTGGCAGTCCTGCAGCCGGCTGGTCACAGATTGTTCGAGACACTGCCGGCGAGCGGGTTATCTTTCGAAATATGGTCCCTCGAGCCTTTCCCTCGCGACGCTGATACCTTGAGAGCTTCGCCTGCGAGGATCGCGAAAGCACGCTCACACTGATCGCGCAGTCAAAGGCAAACAATCCGCGTAAAGGACGGTCGCTCTGATCGACCGCGTCTATCGTCCGCTCGACTTTGTGGCTGTGACGGTTCCGGCGGAACGGATGGCTCCGGCGCTCCCGGAGCCCCTGATCCGTGGCGAAGACTGCCGCATCACATGGGTGCAGTGCCTGCTGCCGAGACACAAGCCGGCAGACGATGGTCAGCGTCCAAAAGCGGCGCTTTCGTCACCATTGATCTGAAGGAGATCTTCGATGTTGTCGTTTTTGCTTTCCAGTTCACGCAAAGCGATCCGGAATGCATTGCGCGAGCTCCATGCGTCGTCGGCGAACTCCAACACGGGGTCTTTCGACAAAGCGACGGCCTGGATCAGGTTCGGTGCGCCGAAGAACGGAGAGTACTTATCCGACAGTTCATATCCCCGGCGCGCATAGAGTTCGAACGATTCTTTGTACTTGCCTTCGCTATAGAGCCTCGACCCGTCGATCAACGCTTTTTGCGCGAACTTGATGCCGTCGATCTTGGTCAGGTCTTTCTCAGGAAGTTCCATCGGATCGGGGATCACCTTGCCAATCACATTGACCAGGCCGTTGAACGCCTCCTTGTCGGCCTCGAGGATTTCGATGGCCTGGATGTTAGTCGTGCCGTTATCGACGGTGAGGTAGATCGGCGCGCCGTGGATGGTGCGCAGCTTTTCGTAGGGAACGGGGTTCTCGCTGATGTGCTTTCCGGTGATGACGTGCCGGGCGAGCAAGCCATAGATCTCTTCGCGGTTCTTGCCGGTGGGATTTTCAACGAGTCGTCTGTATTGGGCATCGTCCCATGCGTCGTCGATCGGCGCGAAGATCGTGAAGTTGGATGAGCCAGCGAGCGCGAGGTTCAGCCCGCTGGCATCGAGCAGCGTGGCCAACTTGGACAGCCGAGGATCGCCCTTGATGATCTGAAGGGTGCTGTTCTCGGCCGGGAGGATGACCGAGTCAACCACGTGGATCAGTCCGTTCGCGGTGGGGATGTCCGTCTCGAGGATCCGAACGCCGTCGATCTTTGCGCCGCTCTCATCGACGGAGAAATTTAGTTGCTGGCCGAAAGCACTGACGGGGGTAATATCGGCGACCCCGAGCCGGATGGCGCCGTCGGACCGCCCGGCGCTGTAGACCGACGTGGAGATATGGTGCTTGATGATGTCCTGAAGACGTTCATCATTTTCTGGCAGAAACAGTGCGGCCACGACCTCCTTGGGCAACTTGTCGAACGCCTCATCCGTCGGCGCAAATACCGTGTAGTTTTCGTGGACGTTTTGGTAGAGCTTGCCCTGTCGGCTGGCGGTGATGGCCTTGGTGAAACGGGTGAACCGGCCGTCTCTCTGAAGGGCCTGGAACAGGTCGTCGGTCGTCGGGGTGAGAACCTGATCGATAATGTAGATCACGCCGTTTGAGCAGGGGATAACCTCGCCGGTGAAGGTTGCACCGCCGACGGTCTTGGCCTTGTAATCGATCGATAACCATTGCC
>CAXNGP010000007.1:0-17666 GCA_964201845.1 Pirellulales bacterium | reverse complement strand
TTGCGGAGCACCTGGGCGGCGATCGAGGCCGGCAAGACGGTGGCGCTGGCCAACAAGGAGACGCTCGTCATGGCCGGGCCGCTCGTGATGCGGCGGGCGGCCGAGACCGGATCCCGCATCATCCCCGTCGACAGCGAGCACTCGGCGATCCACCAGGCCCTGGCCTGCGGCCGGCCGGCCGAGGTCGAGCGGCTCGTGCTCACCGCCAGCGGCGGCCCGTTCCGGACCCGCTCCCGGGATTCGCTCGCCGGCGTCACGCCCGAGGAGGCGTTGCGGCACCCGACCTGGTCGATGGGTCCGAAGATCACGATCGACTCCGCCACGATGATGAACAAGGCGCTGGAGCTGATCGAGGCCCGCTGGCTGTTCGGCCTGCCGGCGTCCAAGCTGGCGGTGGTGGTGCACCCGCAGTCGATCGTCCATTCGCTCGTCGAGTTCGTGGATGGCGCCGTGATCGCCCAGCTCGGCCCCCCCGACATGCGGCTGCCGATCCAGTACGCGCTCCTCTATCCCGAACGGGTCGCCGGGCCGGCCAGACGGCTCGACTTTGGCGCGACCATGCGGCTCGATTTCGAGCCCCCGGACCTCGAGCGGTTTCCCGCGGTGCGGCTCGGGCACGAGGCGGCGGCCCGGGGAGGCACGGCCGGTGCGGTGCTCAACGCCGCCAATGAAGAGGCGGTGCGCGGGTTTCTCGAAGGTGCGGTGCGGTTCACCGACATCGCGGAGATCTGCGGCAGGGTGCTCGCGGAGCATCCATTCCAGGACAATCCCACGCTCGACGACGTCTGTCGTCTCGACGCCTGGGCCAGGCAGGAGGTCGGCAAGTGGGCATGTGTCTGAGCGGAGGCTGCCTGATGGCGGCCGCGACGTGGGTGGAGTGGATCGTGCAGCCATCGAGCTGGTGGGTGATCCTCCAGGTGGCCGGTGGGCTGGGGTTCGTGATCTTCGTTCACGAGCTCGGACACTTCCTCGTCGCCAAGGCCTGCGGCGTGAAGTGCGAGAAGTTCTTCCTCGGCTTCGACGTGGGCGGCCTCAAGCTGCTCTCGTTCAAGTGGGGCGAGACCGAGTACGGCATCGGCGCCCTGCCGCTGGGCGGCTACGTGAAGATGCTCGGGCAGGACGACAACCCGGCCGCCGCCGCCGCCGAGGCCCAGCGGGCCCGGGCCGCGGGGCCCGGCCACCCGTTCACGGCGGGCGACCTCCCCCCCGAGCCGATCGACCAGGCCCATCCGGCCTGGGACCCGCGGAGCTATCCAGCCCAGAGCGTGCCCAAGCGGATGGCGATCATCTCGGCCGGCGTGATCATGAACGTGATCTTCGCGGTGCTGATGGCCTCGCTGGCCTACGGGCTGGGCGTCAAGGAGATGACCTGCACGATCTCCGGCGTCCGCACGGGCGGCGCCGCCTGGCGGGCGGGCCTGCGGACCGGCGACGAGATCGTGAAGATCGGCGACCGTGAGAATCCCATCTTCAACGACCTGCGGCATGGCGTCACCGTCGGCGACCTCGCCAAGGGCATCGAGTTCACCGTCCGCCGCCCGGCCGACGGCAGCACCCGCACGGTGCTGCTCAAGCCCGACACCGACCTCGGGGTGCCGACGATCGGTGTCACGAGCCCGATCTCGCTGACCTTGCCCGCCGAGTTCGGCAAGGGGCTGCCCGGGGCTGCCGGTCTGGCCAAGCCGGCGCTCGAGCCGGGCGACACGGTGCGCACGATCGACGGCGTCGCCGTGAAAACCTATGCGGAGTTGCTCGCCGTGCTGTCGCGAACGCCGTCCGGCACGCTCACACTCGGCGTCGATCGCGCGGTGGAGGGAGCCGCGAAGCCGGAGCGGGTGGAGATCGCCCTGCCACCGCAGCCGCGGCGAACGACGGGCATCACGATCGGTCCAGCCCGGGTCACCGCCGTGCAGGAGGGCTCCCCGGCAGCCGCGGCCGGCCTCGAGGCGGGCGACACGATTCTGGCGGTCGCCGGCGAACCCGCCGGCGATCCGCTCACGCTCGAGGACCGGCTCGCCGCGTTCACCGGCAAGCCGCTTGCGCTGACGGTTGGCCGCGAGGGTCAGGCCGACCGCGAGGTCACGATCACGCCCCGCGAGGTCACCTGGCGGGACGACGAGACGTCGGGGCCCGGCTGCCGCGTGGCGGTCTCCGCGCTCGGCATCGCACTGGCCGTGGCCGACGTTGTCAGCGACGTGGCCGCCGACAGCCCGGCCGCGCGGGCGGGGATCGTGGCGGGCGACCGGCTGACGCGGGCCAACCTCGTGCTGCCCGGTGAACCCGCCGATGACGAGGGGGTGCCGATCTCGGCCAAGGATCCCAACTGGCCAGCCGTCGTGGCCGCGATCCAGCAGCTGCCGGTCGGTACGAAGCTGAAGCTCGAGGTGGCTGACGCCGCGGGCCAGACCCGCTCCGTCGAACTGGAGCCGGTCGAGACCGAAGACCTGTTCAGCGTGGATCGGGGCCTCGTCTTCGATCCGGTCTACGAGAAGGTACAGGCCCGCTCGCTCGGCGAGGCCTTCAGCCGCGGCTTCAGGAAGGCGGGCGAGGATCTCTCGCTCGTCTACAGCTTTCTCGGCAAGCTGTGGAGCAACAAGATCAGCCCGCGGCTGCTCGGCGGACCGATCGAGATCGCCAAGCAGGCCGGCAAATCGGCCGAGGAGGGCTTCGGACGGCTGCTGCTGTTCCTCACGATGCTGTCGGCCAATCTGGCGGTGGTGAACTTCCTGCCGATTCCCGTCCTCGACGGCGGTCACATGGTGTTCCTGCTGTACGAGTTCGTGCGGGGCAAGCCGCCGAGCGAGACCGTGGTCGGGGTGCTCTCCTACCTGGGGCTGGCCCTGATCCTCACGCTCATGATGTTCGTGTTCGGGCTCGACCTGGGGCTGATCCCGCGGCGGTAGCGTCGGGACCATCCCCGGCCGGTGCGAGCGGCCTATGCTTCGGGGGATGCCGCCGCTCGCCCCCCCGTTGCCGACGCCCGCCGCTCCGCTCGCGGAATCGTTTCCGCCCGGGGTCCGGGCGGTCGTGTTCGACGTGGTTCACACGCTGGTCGAACCCTGGCCCAGTGTCGCGGTCGCCTACCACGAGGCCGGTGTCCGGCACGGCGTCGACCTCGACCCGGCGGTGATCCAGCCGCGGTTTCGGGCGGCCTGGCGGCGCCAGGAGGAACTCGACGCGGCCAACACGCCTCCCTTCGCCACGGGCCGCGGCCGCGAAGCCGACCGCTGGCGGCAGATCGTGGCCGAGGTCTTCGCCGGGGCCGCTGCGATCGACCGGATCTTCGCCGACCTCTGGGACCACTTCGGCCGGCCCGACTCGTGGCGGCCGGTGCCCGCCGGACGGGAATTCGTGCTCGCAGCCCGGGCGGCCGGCCTGCCGGTGGCCCTCGCCAGCAACTTCGACGAGCGGCTGCTCGGACTGGCCGCCGCGGTCGAGCCGCTGACGCTCGCCGAGCACGTGTTCGCGTCGTCGGAACTCGGCTGGCGAAAACCCTCGGGCGAGTTCTTCCGCGCCGTCGAGCGGCGGCTGGGCCTCCGGCCACAGGACCTCCTGCTCGTGGGCGACGATCCCGAACTCGACATCGCCGCCGCCCGCCGAGCCGGCTGGCACGCCCGCGAGTTAGCTTAAACGGCTTCAGGGGCATTCATGCCCCCTTCAGCCTTGGCGGCCCGCGGACCTTCGGCCCCGGCCGCCGGCCGCACCTCCGGGCGGCCGTGTTCGTGCGCGGTCTGGCGCGCGAGGTTCGTTCAGACGAATCGGGAGCCGAGGTCGCGTCTTGTGAACCGTTGGACTGCGAGGGGTTGCCCGTGCCCCGGAGCCGGCGTTGTTGGCAAGCGCAGGCAGGATGCCGAAGCGCAGCCAGCATCGAGCGAACGGAGGGCAGGAGGCCCGAAGTGAGCGTCCGGGCGACGTGGTCGGGCAATCCCTCGCCCGCACGCAAGGGGCTGCGGGAGCGTCCGGCGAGATGGCATGGGCTACCCCGAGCCTGCGCCCCCTGGGGCGTTCCCCTGGTGCGTCACTGCCGCTCAACGCCGGTGTCGAGCACCGCCATGAAGGCCTTTTGCGGGATGTCGACACTGCCGACGCTCTTCATCCGCTTCTTGCCCTCCTTCTGCTTCGCCCACAGCTTCTTCTTCCGCGAGATGTCGCCGCCGTAGCACTTGGCCGTGACGTTCTTTCGCATCGCCGAGATCGTCTCCCGGGCGATCACCTTCGTGCCGATCGCCGCCTGCAGGGCGATCTCGAACATATGGCGATCGATCTCGCCCCGGAGTTTCTTGACGATCGCCCGCCCGCGGCGGTCGGCGTCGCGGCGGTCGCAGATGATCGACAGGGCGTCGACCTTCTTGCCCCCCACGAGGATGTCGAGGCGGACGAGGTCGGCGGGAAAGTAGCCCACCAGTTCGTAGTCCATCGTGCCGTAGCCTCTCGTCACGCTCTTGAGCTTGTCGTGGAGGTCGTAGATCACCTCGGCCAGCGGCAGGTCGAAGGTCAGCATCGCCCGGGTGGGCGAGAGGTATTCCGTCTTGAGATAGACCCCGCGGCGGTCGGTGCAGAGCTGCATCACGGGACCGATGTGCTCGACCGGGACGAGGAAATTGGTCCGCACGATCGGCTGGCGGAACTCCTCGATCTGGCCCGATTCGGGCACGTCCTGGGGGTTCGTGATCTCGATCGTCTCGCCGTCGGACTTCAGGATCTGGTAGGTGACGTTGGGGGCGGTCTGCACGAGGTCGAGATCGGCCTCCTGCTCCAGCCGCTGCTGGATGATCTCCATGTGCAAGAGGCCGAGAAAGCCGCAGCGAAACCCGAACCCGAGCGCCTCGCTGCTCTCCGGGGCGTATTCAAACGACGGGTCGTTGATCGCCAGTTTCTCGAGCGAGTCGCGCAGCTCCTCGAAGTTCTCGCCGTCGCTGGGATAGAGCCCGCAGTAGACCATCCGCTGCGGCGGCTTGTAGCCCGGGAGGGCCGACGCCGCGTCGTCGCCGGGGATCGTGACCGTGTCGCCGACGTGCACCTCCTTGACGTCCTTGATGTTGCAGACGAGGTAGCCCACCTGGCCGGCCCCGAGCTCCTCGCAGGCCCGCCGCTGCGGCACGAACTGGCCGAGCTCCAGCACCTCGTGGGTGGTGCCGGTCCGGAGAAAGCGGATCTTCTGCCCCTTCTTGATCGTGCCGTCGATCAGCCTCACGTAGGTGATCGCGCCGCGGTAGCTGTCGTAGTGGCTGTCGAAGATCATCGCCCGCAGCACCGCCTCCGGATCCCCCTTGGGCGGCGGGATCCGCTCCACGATCGCCGCCAGCAGCCCCTCGATGCCGAGGCCGGTCTTGGCGCTGACCTTCATCACCTCGTCGGGTTCGATCGCCAGGCTCTGCTCCATCTCCAAGAGCACCTCGTCGACGCGGGCATGGACGAGGTCGACCTTGTTGATCACCGGCACGATCGCCAGGTCCTGGTTGATGGCCGCGTAGGCGTTGGCCACCGTCTGGGCCTCGACCCCCTGAAAGGCGTCGACGAGCAGGAGCGCGCCCTCGCAGCAGGCCAGACTGCGGGAGACCTCGTAGTGGAAATCGACGTGGCCGGGGGTGTCGATCAGGTTGAGCTCATAGCGCTCGCCGCCGTGGCGGTATTCCATCCGCACCGCCCGGGCCTTGATCGTGATCCCGCGCTGCCGCTCGAGCTCCATGTCGTCGAGCATCTGCTCCTTGAGCTGACGCTTTTCCACAGTGCCGGTGGCCTCCAGCAGCCGGTCGGCGAGCGTGCTCTTGCCGTGGTCGATGTGGGCGATGATCGAGAAGTTGCGGATGTGCTTGCAGTCGATGCTCATGCCCAGGATTCTATCGCTTCCCGGCCGCCAGGCGGGCGAGGCCCGCGGCACCGATCGAACCGGCGTCGCCACCGAGGCTGGCGTAGCCGATCACGGTCTTCTCGGCGAGCGTGGGGAACGTCCGCCGCCGCACCTCCGCCCGGACCCGCTCGAGGAAGGCCCGGCCCACCGGGGCCCGCTCGCCGCCGAAGGTCATCGCCCCGCCGATCATCACCGCCTCCGGATCGATCGCGTGCATCAGCGACACGATCCCGATCCCCAGCCAGCGGGCCGTCTCCAGCACGAGTTCGGTCGCGAGCCGGTCGCCCGCCTCGGCCTCACGCCCCACGAGGATCGTCGTGAGCGGCTCGCCGGCGGCCACGGCGGCGGCGAGCGAGCCGGTGGCTCCGGCTGCGATCGCCTCCTCGGCCCGGGCCACGAGCGACTTGGCGCTGCAGTAGGCCTCGAGGTGGCCGGAGTGGCCGCAGGGGCACATCCGGGCCGTCTCGCCGGGGTCCACGATCATGTGCCCGCACTCGGAACCGTGGCTGTGGGCGCCCTCCACGTTCAGGTCGCCAATGATGATCCCGCCCCCGACGCCCGTCCCGAGCGTCAGCAGCACGAGCGAGTCGTAGGCGCGGGCCGCGCCCACCCAGAACTCGCCGAACGCGGCGGCATTGGCGTCGTTGGCGAAGGTGACCGGCAGCCCGCAGTGGGCGGCCACGCGATCCCGCAGGGGAAAGTTGTCCCAGCCCACGAGGTTGCCGGCCCGCACGATCGTGCCCGCCTGAAGATCGAGCGGCCCCGGCGAGCCGAGGCCCACCGCCGCGATCTCGGCCGTCGTGACGCCGGCCTGCCGGGCCAGCACGTGCACCGACTCGCCCATCCGCGCCGCGGCGTCCTCGGGACCGCGGTCGGCGTGGGTCTGCTCGGTGTGGAAGGCGACGAGCCGGCCGAGGTCGTCGACCAGCGCCGCCTTCATGTTGGTGCCCCCGAGGTCGACGCCCGCGTACAGCGGCCGCCGGACTTCCGCCAGGGGCACCAGCTCCCGCGACCCGCTCACAGGTCGGCCGCGACCGGCAGCCGCCCGGACTCCACCGGCGTCGTGTCACTCGTGCAGGCCTTTATGAACTCCACGAGATCGGCCTGCTCGGCATCGGTGAGCTTGAGCGGCTTGATCTTGTCGCTCAAGTTGGGATTGGGGTGGCCGCCCTTGTCGTACCACTCCACGACCTCCTCCAGCGTCGCCTGGGAGCCGTCGTGCATGTAGGGAGCCGTCAGGGCCACGTTGCGGATCGTCGGGGTCTTGAAGGCCCCCTTGTCCAGCTCGTTCTTGGTGACCACGAACCGGCCCAGATCGGGCTCCCCCACCGCCATCCCGACCCCGAGGTTGTGATACTTCTCGTCGGCCAGGTTCGCCCCCACGTGGCAGGCGGTGCAGTTGGCCTTGCCGAAGAACAGATCCCGGCCGCGCTTGGCCGAGTCGCTCATCGGGTGGGCCTCGGCGGCGGCCTTCGCCGCGGCGAACTTGGTGGCGAGCTCCTCGTCGTCGGCGATGTCCTCCTCGTCCAGCTTCGTGAACGGCAGGAGCTGCTCGTAGTAGTCGAAGGGGGCGGGCTGCGTCACGATCGCCCGCTCGAAGGCGGCGATCGCCTGCCCCACGCGGTCGATCGTGAGATCGCCGAAGACGGCCTCAAACTGCCTCTTGTAGACGGGCAGCTCGCCGAGTCGCTTGACCACGCCCTCGTGGGTGAAGCCCATCTCGATCGGGTTGGCGATCGGCCCCACGGCCTGGGCCTCGAGCGAATCCGCGCGGCCATCCCAGAACTGCGGGCCCGACAGGATCCGGTTGAACGACACCGGCGAGTTGCGGCCGCCCTGTTGGTCGCGGACGCCGACGCCCGTCTTCGTGTGGGCCGAATAGCCCACCGCCGGATCGTGGCAGCTGGCGCACGAGATCGTGGAGTCGACCGAGAGCCGCTTGTCGAAGTAGAGCTGCCGGCCGAGCTCGATCTTGGCGCGGGTGAGCGGGTTCGAGGCGAGGCCCTGGATCTGCCCGGCGCCCTGCGAGAGGCCCAGCGGCAGCGCGGGCTCGAGCACGGCGTGATTCTTCGGGTCGGCGAGCCAGGCGTCGATCTGCTCCAGCGTGATCGGGCCGCTGCCCGGCACGCCGGCAGTCAGCGTCGGATCGCCGAGCATCACTTTTTCCGGCGCTGCGGCCACCGCCTTGGCGGCGTCGGCGGGCTTGTCGTCGCTGGCGGGCTTGTCGTCGCTGGCCGGCTTGTCCTCGGCGGCGGGCTTGTCGTCGGCGGCGGGCTTGTCTGCGGGTGCCGGCTTCTCCTCCGAGGCTGGCTTCTCTTCCGGCTTCGGGGCCGACTTCTCCTCGAGAGCCGGTTCCGGTGTCGGTTCCGGCTTCGATTCCGGCTTCGATTCCGGCTTCGATTCCGGCTTCGATTCCGCTGCGGCCTCCTCCTTCATCGGCGGCTCCGCCTTGGCTTCCTTGGGCGGGTCGCTGGGCGGGTCGCTCGACTTGGCGGCCTCGTCGATCGCCTTGTCGGCGGCCGCCTTCTCCTCGTCCATCGCCTTGCGGGCTGCGTCTCCACCCGCGTCGGGCTTCTTGGCCGGCTCGGCCGGCGCCATCTCGATCTCCTCGATCTCGACCACCTCCTCCTTCACCTTCTGGGCCCCCTGCGGCGCGCAGCCCGCGGCGAGGGTGGTCACGATGGCAAGGCAGGCGGCACTCTTCCAGACGCGGTGGCTGACGCGGTACGACACGACGCTGACTCCTGGCGAACAAACGATCGGGATCGGAACACGGGACGCGGTTGCCCGCACGGGACGCATCATGATAGACCGCGACCCCGGCCGGGAAAACCGCCCACGGCTCTAGCGGCGGCGGCCGAGCAACTCGGGCGTGACCAGCCAGTCGAGCTCGCCGGGCTGGCCCGGTCCGTCGTCGAGCGCGATCGCGGCGATCGCCCCCTTGCTCATCCGCACGGCGGCTGAGGCGTCACCGATCGAAACCGCCACCAGACGGCCCACGCAGGGGGCGTGGCCAACCCAGGCGACCCGGCCCGCGTCCTGCTGCACCGTCCATTCCACGAGCGACTGCCAATCGGCTCCGGGGGCCAGCGCCGCCACCACCTCCACGCGGGGCGATCCGCCCAGCCCGGCGGCGAGGATCTCCGCCGTCTCGCGGCACCGCACCAGCGGGCTCGTGGCGATCAGGTCGATCTCCAGGCCGCGGCCGATCAGCCGCTCCACCATCCGGGCGAACCGCTTGCGGCCCTTGGGCGTGAGGCGACGCTCCGAATCCAGCACGCCGTCGCTTCCTTCTTCGGCGACGGCATGACGGACGACATAGAGCCTGGTGGTGAGCGTGGCCATGAGCCGATTCTGGTGACCCCGCGCCGCGGCCGCAAGCCGACGTCAGGCCCGCCGCCAGATCGCGTCCCAGGCAACGCCGGACCGGTCGACGGCCGCCGCGGCGTCGTGCCGCCAGCGTCCGGCATCGACCGGATAGCCGGCGGTCGCGACGAGGCCCGGCTGCCGCGCTCCCCAGAAGGCGTTGAAGGCGAGCATGGCCAGTTCGCGGACGTACTTGGCCGTCATGCTGGCCACCGCCACCGGCAGCCGGGCCTCGCCGCCGACCGTGAACTCGATCGACCGGCCCGGCCCCAGGCGGTAGGCGCTCCGCAGCGGGGTCTCTTCGAGCGGCTGGACGAGCGGCGCCGCGAAGGCCCGCGTGACCTGCAACGCATACCGCCGCCGGCCGCCGTGCCGGTCGCACCACACCACGACCGGTTCCGCGGCGGTCGCCTCCGCGGCCTCCAGGCTCGCCGCCAGTTCGAGCGTGGCGGCCGAGAGGATGTCGCTCTTATTGAGCCCCCGGTCGAGCAGGCCGTTGAACTCGCCCGGGGCCACCAGCCGGCAGCGAACCGCGACCACCGCGACGCCCCGCGACGCGAGCTGCCGGCGCACGTCTCCGGTGAGCTCGCGGATCACAGCGGGCTCGCCGTGCCGCGGCACGGTCAGCCCGTCGAGCGCCGACCGCTCCACGAGTGGTTCACACCGGTCGATCCCGACCGCAGCGGCGAGCTCGGGCCACCTCGCGGGCGCGCCGCCGGCGAGCGCGAGGGCCGCCAGCACGCCCCGCTCGAGCAGGTCGAGGCCGGCGCCGCCCCGGTAGATCTGCTTCGAGTCGCCCCACAGCCGGCCGCCGACCACGGCCCCGGCTGCCTCGAGCGCGGCCGCGAGCGCCGGCTCGGCCGCCTCAGGCCCGGCCGTCACCCGCCAGGCGGTCGCCCCGATCACCAGCGGCCCGAGGTTCGGCCCGTAGCCCGCCTCGTCAGTGCCGATCACGAGCGTCACGGGCCGCCTCCGCCGGGCCACTGGCGGCAGTACTCATAGACGGCGACCGCCGTGGCGGTGGCGGCGTTCAGGCTGTGGGGCAGGCCGGCCATCGGGATCTCGGCCACCCGATCGAGCCGGGCGAGCTCGTCGGCGGTCAGGCCGGTCCGCTCGTTGCCGACCACCAGCACGGTGCGGGAGACGAAGCGAAACGAGAACAGCGGCTCGGAGCCGGTCGCCTGCTCGAGCCCCACGATCTGCCAGCCTGCGGCACGAAACCGGTCGAGCACGGGGACCAGACTGCGGTGGATCTCGAGCTCGACCTGATCGGCCCCGTCGCGGGCGATCCGCTCGTCGATCCGGGCCGCGCCGCAGGCGATCACCCGCCGGATGCCGAAGCAGCCGCAGGTCCGTACGATGTGGGAGAGATTCACGTGGCTCCGCATCGGCGGGCAGGCCACGACCAGCTCGCGGGCCGTCGCGGGAACCTCCGGAGGCTTGTGGCGAATGTGCTCGAAGCGAGGCATCGGTGGCTCGGGCGTGAGGACTGCGGCCGTGGCGACCGTGGCCATGATCCTCACCGGCTGCGGGGGCCAGCGGCAAGGCGACGCCGCCAGCGCCGCCGGCAAGCCGGCTCCGCCGCCGGTGGAGGTCCGGCTCGTCGATCACGCCGGCCTCCTCGCGGAGGTCGAACGCCACCGCGGCAAGGTGGTGGTGCTCGACTGCTGGAGCACCTCCTGCCCGCCGTGCGTCAAGGAGTTTCCCGGGCTCGTGAAGCTGGCCGCCGCCCATGGCGACCGGGTCATGTGCCTGTCGCTCAGCTTCGACTACGACGGCCTGGGGAAGCCCGACGACCTCGTGCCGCCGGTGCGGGCCTTCCTGGAGAAGGTCGGCGCCGGGCAGGTGGTCAACATGGTCTCGCGCGAGGAGGCCGACAGCCTGTATCGGAAGCTCGACCTCGTGAGCGTGCCGGCGATCATGATCTGGAAGCCCGACGGATCACTCGCCGTCCGCTACGACGACGACATGGCCGCCCGGGAGCTCGGCCGGGCGTTCACCTACGCCGACGTCGAGCAGACGGTGACCGGTCTGTTGGCGGACTGATCCACGCCGAGACCGCCGCCGGACTCGTTTGAGCCACCCCATGCCGGGGCTGTAGACTCAGCGAACCGGCGGTCGTGGGAGACCGCTGCCACTCTTCGGGAACGATCCATGAGCCGCAGCGCCCTGTATGTGACGTCGTCCGTCCTCCTCCTGCTGGCGACCGCCACCACCGGCTGCGGGCCGTCGCGACCCGCGCGGATCCCCGCCCCGCCGCTCGACCCCGCGGCCGTCGCGGCCGCCGCCTCCTCCGGCGACCTCAACAAGCTGCCGGCGATCGCCGCCGGCCGCATCGTGCTCGACGCCGACAAGGACAAGAAGGTCTCGCAGGCGGAACTGCTCAAGTGGCTCGAGGAGGTCCGCGATTCGAAGGTGGCGATCACGAGCATCGCCGTCCAGATCTCGCACAAGGGCAAGCCGCTCTCGAACGCCGAGATCCGGCTCGTGCCCGAGGCCTGCATGGCCGGCGGGATCAAGGAGGCCTCCGGCAAGACCGACCAAGCCGGCATGAGCATGGTCACGATCCCCGGCAGCGAATACCCGGGCGTCAACTGCGGCCTGTATCGCGTCGAGATCACGGGCAACGGCAACGACGGCAAGCCGCTGGCGGCGAAGTACAACTCCCAGAGCACACTCGGCGTGGCCGTCGGGGGCATGCTGCCCGAAAACGGGATGGCCGTCTTCGAGCTGAACTGAGCCGCCGATGACCACACCCGCAGGCCCGACGCCCTCGCAGGCCCGCCCGCCCCGGCCCGGCGACCTCGTGCAGCCGCCGCTGGGCTACGGCCGCGAGACGGTCGAGTCGATCGTGGTGGCCTTCGTGCTGGCGCTGCTCTTTCGCTCGTTCGAGGCGGAGGCCTTCGTGATCCCCACCGGCTCGATGGCCCCCACGCTGATGGGCCGCCATCGTGACCTCACCTGCCAGACCTGCGGTGACGACTTCCGCGTCGGCTCGAGCGCCGAGCTCGACGAGGCGAGCTGCCGGCTCGAACCGCGGGCGTTCGTGCAGCAGGCCCGCTGCCCCAACTGCGGAGCCATCACCCGGCTGACCGATGCCTCCGGCAACTACCGGCACGCCTACCCGCCCTTCACCGGCGACCGGATCATCGTCGAGAAGTTCGCCTACGACTTCGTCGAGCCCTCCCGCTGGGATGTCGTGGTCTTCAAGTATCCGGAAGACGCCCGGATCAACTACATCAAGCGGCTGGTGGGGTTGCCGGGCGAGACGGTGGCGATCGCCGGCGGCGACATCTGGACGAGCCGCGACGATGGCGAGTTCGAGATCGCCCGCAAGCCGCCCGACAAGCTGCGGGCGATGCTCCAGTGCGTGCACGACAGCCGGCACCAGCCCGAGCCGCTGCGGGCGGCGGGCTGGCCCGACGCCTGGAGCGACTGGTCGCCCGAGGGCGACCAGCCTCGCTGGACGACCGCCGACGAGGGCCGGTCGTTCACGGTCGCCGCCGCCGCCAACCGGGCGACGCTCCGCTGGCGGCATTTCGTGCCCCAGGATTGGGAAGGGCCCGACAGCCCCCTGCCCCGCCCCGAGGCCGCGCTGGTCGGCGACTTCCAGCCCTACAACCAGGCCCCGCAATACGTCGACCTGCACCGCGACCGCGAGTTGGGCGCGGTCGTGGACGGCGCCCGCTGGGTGGGCGACCTGGCGGTCGAGTGCCTGCTCGAGAGCCGGGGCGAGGCCGGCTCGGTCGTGCTCGACCTGGTCGAGGCGGGCGTGCGGCACACCTGCTCGCTCGACCTGGCCACCGGCGCGGCGACGCTCGCGCGGGGTGACGGCCCCGCTGCCGTGCGGGCGGCGGCGCCGGCGGGCGTGAAGGGCCGCGGCCGCTGGCGGCTCCTGTTCGCCAACGTCGACGACGAACTGTCGCTGTTCGTCGACGGCCGCCGGGTGACGTTCCCCGAGTCGACGACGTGGCGGCGCGCGCTCGCCAGCGCCGCGGAGGTGAAGCCCGTGATCCACGGGGCCCGGCCGGGCGCGGACGAACCCGACGACCTCGCGCCGGTCGGGATCACTGCCCTGGCGGCCGACGTCGCCGTCCGCGACCTGCGGGTGCTGCGGGATCTCTACTACGTGTCGAGCGGCACGCTGGCGGCGTTCCAGGGCCGCGACCGGGAGGAGGCGATCGTCACCTACCCGCTCGAGGCCGATCAGTTCTTCATGCTCGGCGACAATTCGTCGGCCAGCAAAGACAGCCGCGCCTGGGGAACTCCCGAGGCGCCGCTCCACCACGTCGACCGGCGGCTCCTGATCGGCCGGGCCCTGGTGGTGTTCTGGCCCCACGCCGTGCCCACCCCCTGGAATGCCAAGGTGGCCGAGCGGTGCGGCTGGGAATTGCGATTGCCCTGCCTGCCCAACTTCGCGAGGATGCGGTTCGTGAAGTGATCCGGCCGGCGGAGACCGGCCGAGAGGCCGCGCGAGGCGCAGGGATGTCGCTGCTGTCCGTCCAAGGGCTGGTCAAGAACTACGGCCGCCGCCGGGTGGTCGACGGCGTCGACTTCCACGTCGATCCGGGCGAGATCGTGGGCCTGCTCGGCCCCAACGGCGCCGGCAAGACGACGAGCTTCCGGATGACCTGCGGGATGGTGATTCCCGACTCGGGCCGCGTGCTCCTCGACGACGCCGAGGTCACCGACTGGCCGATGTACAAACGGGCGCGGGACGGTGGCATGGGCTACCTGGCCCAGGAACAGAGCGTGTTCCGCAAGCTCACGGTCGAGCAAAACCTGCTGGCGATCATGGAACTCGTCGGCATGGCTCCCAAGGAGCGGCGCCGGCGGTGCGAGCAGCTGCTCGAACAGTTCGACATCGGCCGGATCCGGAAGTCGAAGTCGCACTACATCTCCGGCGGCGAGAAGCGGCGGCTCGAGATCGCGCGGTGCCTGGTCACCGAACCCCGGATCATTCTCTTGGACGAGCCCTTCACCGGCATCGACCCGGTCACGATCCACTCGATCCAGAAGATCATCCAGGGGCTGCGGAACGACGGGATCTCGATTTTGATCACCGACCATCGCGAGCGTGAGACGCTGGCGATCACCGACCGCAGCTACGTGATCCGGGCCGGCAAGGTGCTCTGCCACGGCTCGGCCGAGGACGTGCTCAATCACCCCGATGCGAAGAAGTATTACTTCGGCGAGAGCCACGGCGTGACGGCGGCGTAAGCGGCGAAACCTCAGATGCGCCGGGGCGGCCCGTGTCCTCTCGTCGGACGTTCACTCCGGCCCTTCAGGCCTCCGTTCACTGCGTGTCCGCTGCGCTTCGCCATCCATGGCTTCGCTTGCTTCCACAGCCCGCTCGAGGACTCGGGGCACCCCTCCCGGTGCCGAATTCGGCAATTCTTCCGCGTTTGGCCGCAACAATCGACTGCTGTCACGGGACCGTCGCCGGGCTAGAATTCGAGGTGCCGTGTGGCCATGATTGGCGACGGTTGTCTCTTAGCCCCGCGTGGTGACGTCGATGATGGCTTGCCAAATCCTGCCCATCACCCGGCAGCTTGGAGCGGTCATCGCCTTCTGCGGAATCGCGGTGGCCCGGGCGGCGGAGCCGCCGGCGTCTGACCCGGCCGACCTCGAGTTCTTCGAGGCCAAGGTGCGGCCGCTGCTGGTCTCCCGCTGCGCGGAGTGCCACTCGGCGGAGGCCGGCGACCCCGAGGGAGGCCTGTCGTTCGATTCACGGGCCGACTTCTTCGGGGCCGAGGGCGTGGCGCAGGCGGGCAAGCCCGACCAGAGCCTGCTCGTGCACGCCGTCCGCTACGACGGCGACCTGCAGATGCCGCCCGATGGCAAGCTGCCGCCCGCCGAGATCGCCACGCTCGAGGAGTGGGTGCGCCGCGGCCTGCCCTGGCCCGACGACGGCAAGCAGGCGGCGGCCGGTGGGTTCGACATCGCCAGCCGGAAGGCCGACCACTGGTGCTGGCAGCCGCCCCGAGCCTCGCCCCCTCCGGTCGTGAAGAACGACGGCTGGTGCAACAGCCCGATCGACCGCTTCGTGCTCGCGCGGCTCGAGGCCGCCGGCCTCGAGCCCGCCCCCGAAGCCGACCGGGCCGTACTCGTCCGCCGGGCCGCGGAGATCCTCACCGGCCTGCCGCCCGATCCCGCCGACGTGGCCGCCGTCGGTTCCGATCCCGACCCGGCCGCATTCGACCGCTACGTGGAGCGGCTGTTGGCCTCGCCGCACTACGGCGAGCGCTTCGGCCGCCACTGGCTCGACGTGGTCCGGTTCGCGGAGACCCGCGGCCACGAGTTCGACTATCCGATCCCCAACGCCTGGCGCTACCGAGACTGGGTGGTCGACGCGTTCAACGCCGACCTCCCCTACGACCGCTTCGTGCGGGAGCAGATCGCCGGTGATCTCGTGGCCGATCCGCGACTCGACGACACCGGCGCCAACCGCTCGGTGGCGGGCACCGGCTTCTGGTATCTGGGGGAGGAAGTTCACTCGCCGGTCGACATCCTCCAGGATGACGCCGACCGCACCGACAACCGCGTCGACACCTTCGGCAAGGCCTTCCTGGGGCTGGCCCTGGGCTGCGCCCGCTGCCACGACCACAAGTTCGACGCGATTTCCGACGAGGACTACTACGCCATCGCCGGGATGCTGATGTCGAGCAGCTACCGGCAGGTGCCCTTCGAGTCGCTCGAGCACAACCGGGCGGTGGCCGCCGAGGCGACGGCCGTGGCCACCGAGCAGCGCCGCAAACTCCTGCCCCTCGTCGCCGCGGCGCTCACCGGCCGGGAAGCCGAGGTCGCGGCGGTGCTGCCGCCCCCCGCGGCCCTCACCAAGGCCGCCGCCGACCGGGCGCAGGCCGCGGCCCGGGCCGCAGGCGAGACGGTGATCGCCGACTACCGCCGCGGGCCCGGCGGCACGCCGGTGATCGGCGACGCGGCGGCTTGGGAAGCGGTGCCCACCGGCGCCCCCCTGGTCGTCACGGCCGCGGACGCGCCGACCCGGGTGCGGCTCGCCGCGAGCGGCTTCGCCCGGAGCGACGAGGTCTGGTCGCGGACGAAGTCACGGGGTGAGCGGGACACCGGCGGCGTCGGCAGCGTCGATCGGGCCGGCCGGATCCTGCGGTCCCCCAAGGTCCGGATCAACCAGGGCGTGATCTGGCACCGCGTCCGCGGCCACCTCCAGATCTTCACCACCGTGGACAGCCACGTCGTGATCCACGGGCCGCTGTACGGCGGCACCGTGATGAAGGTCGACACCAAGGGGGAGTGGCAGTGGATCCGGCAGGATCTTCGCCGCGACCTGAAGTGGGGTGAGACGGCCCACGTGGTGCACGTGGAGTATGCCGCGATCGCCGGCGAAGCCGCGGTGGCCGAGGTGGTCGCGGCGGTCGACGAACCCGTCCGGGGCGATCCGCTCGCCCTGGCGATCCTGGAGCGGGGCGGCGACCCGGCTGCGGCCGGCGGGGCCCTGTTCACCGAACTCGTCACCGCCTGCCGGGCGGGCGCGGTCGACTCGCCGGCGCTCGCCGCCCTTGCCGACCGCCTGCTCGCCGCTCCGGGGGTCGACTGGGCGGGCGGGCCGGCCAAGCATCTGGCTGAGGAGACGGCCGGTGGGGCCGCGCTGCGGGCCGCGGTGTTCACCAAGGCCAAGCTCGAGTCGGCGACCGCCCCGGCGATCCTCGACGGCAACGGCATCGACCAGTTCGTGCTGCTCAAGGGTTCGGCCGCGAGGCCCGGGAGCGTCTCGCCGCGACGGTTCCTGGAGGCGATCGACGGGGCGAGCCAGCCCGCCTGGCCGCCGGGCTCCTCGGGAAGGCTCGAACTGGCCGAGCGGGTGCTCGACCCGAAGAACCCCCTCACGGCCCGGGTCGCCGTGAACCGCATCTGGCACCACCTCTTCGGCCGCGGCCTCGTGGCCACCACCGACAACTTCGGCAAGCTCGGCGAGCCGACGGCCGACCCCGCCGCCCAGGCCCTGCTCGACACGCTCGCGGTGCAGTTCATGGAGGAGGGCTGGAGCATCAAGCGGCTGGTCCGCGAGATCGTCACGAGCGCCACCTGGAGGATGAGTTCGGCCCGCGACGCGGCCGCGGTGGCGAAGGATCCGCGGAACCTGCTCCTCCACCACCATCCCCTGCGCCGGCTCGAAGGGGAGGCGATCCGCGACAAGATCCTCGCGGTGTCGGGCCGGCTCGACCCGAAGCTCGGCGGCCCCGGCGTGGAGGTGTTCCTGACCGACTTCCAGGACGGCCGCGGCCGCCCCGGCGCGGGCCCGCTCGACGGCGCCGGCCGCCGCAGCATCTACACCACCATCCGCCGCAACTTCCTGCCCGGCTTTCTCGTCACCTTCGACATGCCCGTGCCCTTTCAGGCGATGGGCCGCCGGAACGTGACCAACGTGCCGGCCCAATCGCTGACGATGATGAACGACCCTTTCGTGGTG